>JBOGJN010000352.1:0-5746 GCA_050745445.1 Thermoanaerobaculia bacterium | reverse complement strand
CTCGCGCATTCGGTCTCGAAGGCCGCGGTCGAGGGCCTGGTCCGCGCACTGGCCGTGGAGCTCGCACCCGAGGTCAGCGTCAACGGCGTAGCGCCGGGAACGGTCCTGGTGCCCGGGGGAACCTCTGCCGAGCAGGCAGAGAAGCTCGCGCGGCGCGTTCCGGCAAAACGCAACGGCGACCCGCAAGACATCGCTCAAACCGTCGTGTTTCTCTGTGCGGGCCCGGCGTTCCTCACGGGGCAGGTCATTCGCGTGGATGGGGGAAAGGACCTGATTTAATTTCGAAATTCGAAATTCGAATTCTCAGACTGTTATCTCCTGAACTCCTCGTACTCGCTACGAAGTTGACGGGCGAATTCCAGCATGGCCTGGCGCCGCCCCTCGGCCAACGCCCGACCCGCCTCGGTGCGCAGCGGCGCCCGCGCGGCGGTCTCGATCGCGTCGGCTATCTCGGCGAAGTCCATCCGCTCGCGATAGCCGTCCACCAGATGCCGGGCAATGCCGTATGCCCCCATCGCGTCGAGTCTGACGGCGTCGTGCACGACCTCTTCCTCCGGTGTGGAGGGGTCCCGCTCGAGACGCGCGAGCCCCGCAAAGAGCGCGCGGACCTTTCTTGCCGGAACACCGAGTGAGGCCAGAAAGATCTCGGTGCGGCTACCGTGCCCCATTCGGGAAACCCACTTCTCCTGCCCCGAGAAGGCTGCCAGAAGAAACAACAGGTCTCCGTCGAGGCGGGAGTTTGCGGCACCGATTTCTTCGGACGCCGCCACGATGCGCTCGACGTCGCCGTAGTTGGTGACGCCGTCGAGGCCGACCGCAAGAGGCTTGACGTACTCGGCGATGGCCCGCCGCGTGGCCGTATCCACGCCGGGATCGTACCAAGCCCAGTGTGCTCCCAGGGAACCGAGGGGTGAGGGGGCGGCCGGTCAGCGCTCCCGCTGCGGAGGCGGCGGCTGACGGTCCTTGTGCTGATTCGGTCTTTCCTGCCCGTCGTGCTCCTGTTCGGCAAACTGCCGGCGGCGCTCCTTGATCCTCTCCTGTCTCTGCTGCCGCATCTGGACAAGCCGGCTCCACTGTTCGGGTTTCAAGACCTGCTTCATGTCGAGATACATGAGCGCGCGCGTCTTCTGAAGCTCCGCGCGGGCGGCCTCGACGGCGCCGATCCTCTTTTCGACGTCGGCCCGGTCGGCGGCGGGATTCTCCATCGCGGACTCGAGACCGAGCTGCTTTTTCTCCAGGTCCGCCCTCAGATCAATGAGCTTTCCCCGCTCACGCACGAAGATCTTCTCGACCTGGTCCGATTGTTCGGACGTCAGGCCGATCTCGGCAGCCACCCGTGGCCGCCTCCACCACTTTCCTTCGGGTGTCTCAGGCTCAGCGAGCGCGGGCAGGACCGGCGCGAGGAGGAGAAACGCAGCGAGGAACTTCTTCAAAGCTCTTTCCCTTCGCCCGGCTCACCCGACGAGGGTTCCGGCGCGAGCGCGCTCCAGCCCGATTCCGAGTCTTCGGCCTGCGTCAGGCTTGCCACCTCGCGCAGCAGCGCGTCGTCGGCCTGATCCTGCGGGGAGAGCTCGGCCGAGGCCTGCATGGGGGCCGGCGCTGCCGTCCGCCGTGCCGGCACCAGCAGGGCGACGAGCACGAGGGAAGCGGCGATGGCGATCGCCCAGCGCAGCCGCGGCCGAATCCGCCCCGAGCGGCGAATCGCCTCGAGCGTCGTCTCCTCCAGCGCCTCCCACTCTCGGGGGGAACGCTGTTCGATCACGTCGGCGTCTTCCTGCGCGAGCTCCCGCACGGCGCCCTTCCACGCCTGCAGGGCGCGGCTGCACGCGAGACACCCCGACAGGTGCCGCGGAAGCGCCTCCGGCTGTCCCGCCGGAGGAAGCGCCAGCTCAAAGAGCTCCTGGTCGGTCAGATGCGGGGTTTCGGTCTCCGCTCTCATGATCCCGTCTGCTTTCGAAAGTCACCCAGGCGCTGACGCAGCTTGTGCGCCGCGCGAAAAAGATGAGACTTGATCGTCCCGGAATCGAGCCCCGTCAGCTCCGCGATCTCCGGGATCGAAAGCTCTTCGAAATGCTTCAGGACGAAGATCGTGCGCTGCCGCGGAGACAGGGCCTCCATCGCCTCTCGCAAACGCTGGCGGATCTCCCGGGACATCGCGCGCCGCTCGGGCGAGGGGCCCCGGTGCGCGGGCACCTCGCGCGGACCCGACTCCTCGCCGCTGCCGGCGGGGGCCTGATGGAAATAGAGCACGAGGCGGCGGCGGCGCAAGCGGTCCTTGCACCAATTGATGCAGATCCGCGTTAACCAGGTCTCGAAGGTCGAGCCCTTGCGGAAGTCCCTCAGGTTCTGGTAGGCGCGCAGGAAGCTCTCCTGAGCCGCGCAGTCGGCCTCGCCGGTGTCACGCAGCAGCCGGTAGGCAACACGGGTGATCCGCCGCTGGTAACGTCGGACGAAGTACTCGAACGACTCTGACTTGCCGGCTCGAACCTCTTCGATGAGCCGGGCCTCGTCCGGGCCCGAATCGGTCTGGCGCGGAATCATCGCAAGGGCTGCCACATGGTCTTAGACGGGCGGGACCAACAAGGGTTTACGTGGCGGCGCCCCGCGCCGACGTCGCAAGTCACACGCCTGAAAGGGTTTCATGTGTCCGCCGGTCCTTGCTTTCGTCAAAACGAAGCCGACTCGAGCGCCTTCCGGGCGGATCACCCGAGAAGGGTAACATCGAGCCGTGCCCGGGCAACAGGTCATCCTGATCACAGGCTGCTCGAGCGGCATCGGCCGGGCCACGGCCTCGGAGGCCGCCTCGCGGGGCCACGTCGTTTTCGCCTCCTCGCGCGACCCGGCGAGCCTCGAAAGCCTCAAGGAAGACAAGAGGATCCGGACGCTTGGACTCGACGTGGCCGACCCCGCCGCCATCCGAGGAGCCGTTTCCGGCGTCCTGGCCCAGGCGGGCCGCGTGGACGCCCTCGTCAACAACGCCGGATATGGACAGATGGGAACCGTAGAGGACGTCTCGGCGGAAGAATGGCGCCGGCAGTTCGACGTGAACTTTTTCGGGGCGATCGAGCTCATCCAGGCGGTTCTCCCGAACATGCGCCAGGCCGGCCGGGGAACCATTGTGAATGTCTCCTCCATCGCCGGGAAGCTCGCCTTCCCCTTCGCCGGTCCCTACTGTGCATCCAAACACGCCCTGGAGGCGGCCTCCGACGCTTTGCGGGTGGAAGTCTCCCCTTTCGGCATCCGAGTGGTTTTGATCGAGCCCGGACCGATCCGGACACGTTTTACGGAGCGGGCGCGGGCGAGCGCGGAGCGCATCCGCGAGGCTCCCGGGCCCTACAAGGCCTTCTACGCCGACGCCGAGCGCGCCATGGACCGCGACTTCCAGGTTGGAGGGCTTCCGCCCGAGGCTGTGGCACGGGTCATTCTGAGGGCGATCGAGTCAGACAACCCCAGGCCGCGTTACCGCTTGACCGGAATGGCCCGGGTCCTCCTGCCCGTCCGGCCGCTGTTGCCCGACCGCCTGCTCGACCGTTTGTTGAAGAAGATCCTGCGGCTTCCCGACTGCGTCTGATCCCGAGCGGCCTGGCCGACGCCGCCGGCCCCTCGGAATTGACCTAGACTTCCGTCGTCACTCTGACCGAAAGGAGGTCGGCCATGGCAGTCAAAGTCAGGTCGGTCACGCTGTGGCGCTGCGATACCGAGAACCGGCCGGGCACGCTTGCCGCCACGCTCGAGCCGCTCGCCCGCGCCGGAGCGGACCTGAAGGTTCTGATGGGCTACGGATACCCCGGGGAACTCGGCCGCGCGGCCATCGAGCTCTACCCGGTTTCCGGAAAAAAGGCGACGGCGGCTGCACAGGTCGCGGGGCTATCCGCCTCCGCAATCCCGACGCTGCTGGTCGAGGGAGACAACCGCCCGGGGCTCGCTCTTGCGATCGCGCGCGCGATTGCGGACGCGGGAATCAACATCCACTTTCTGGTCGCGCAGGCGATCGGCAAGAAGTACTCCGCGATCTTCGGCTTCGGAACTGAGACCGACGCCAAGATTGCCGCCGGTCTCATCCGAAAAGCGAAGCCGGCCCAAAAGTAGCCCGGTCGCGCGCCCGGAGATCGGTCCGCCTGGACCAGGAAGCGTTATGTCAGATCTCCCATACGGCTAGGCGGGCCGACGGCCCGTAGCGCGATTGACCATAATGTATCATGAAGATCTGACCCCCTACCTCCGTTAACCCCTTCGCAAGAGCTTCCCGAACCAGCCGAGGAGCCTTCTGAACCAGCCTGAGAACAGCTTGCTGAACAGATCAATTCGGAGGGCCGCGACCTTCTCTTCGTAGTCGCCGTACTGCGCTGAGAACGGACTTGTCGAAAGCGTTTCCTGCCCCTCCCAGATATGGTCAAGCAAGAGCTCTATCTCGTTTGATCGGTCGATCAGCCAATTGTGATCGGACTTAGGAAGGAAGGGTAAGAGGCCGTAGACCGCGTTGTCCACGTCGGTGTATCCATCCTCCATCTCTCGGGGAGTTACGTGTCTAAGGGCAAGGGCAAGTACCTTGCGAAACGCCGCTAATAATTCCCCTAAGCCCTGTCTCTTGTGCAGGAAAGTGACCTCGTACTTCTTTAGCTGCCAGTTCACGCAGATAGTCAGAGCAGTAACCATGAGGCTCAGGGCAGCGACCACCAGGCCACCGACCGCGATCCAATCCGAGCCGTACACAGCGAGCCGAGTCTACTCTTCGCGCCGGTGGGCGTGATGTCTCCTCTGGATTCGGTAGGATGGGCCGATGATCGTCCGGTTGTCCCGATGACCAACATTCAGGGAGCCGAAAGGAAACTTCGACAGGCCATGTTCTTCCTGAGCCATCTCCAGGAGGCCAGTTCGCCTTCGAGGAGCCGAACGCTGACCTCGGAGGAACACCTGGAGTATTATTTCAGCGCCTGCCTCAGCGCCGCGCAGAGCGTCTACTACGTCCTCGAGGAGACTGGTGGCCCTGCGTTCAGGACAACCCAAAAGCGCTGGCGTGCTCAGATCCTTGAGCCAGAGCGGTCCTGGTTCGGTCGGATGATGGGTCTGCGTGGCGACGATGTTCACCGAGCGGTGACCCCTACCGAGCCGTTGCCGAAGTACGCCGTCGAGGAAGATTCGGGGCATCACAATCGGTCCCCCTATTATCAGCCCCAGGTTTTTCAGAATCCTGCCCTCTTCGGTCGACCTCAGGTCATCGAGATGAAGAATCCAGACGGAACGACCGTGAGGGGCACTTCCCTTCGCGGGGGCGTCGGCCTTTACATGGAGCGGCACGGACGTCTCGTCGAGGCGACCGAGGTGTGCAGCGAATTCATTCAACGCCTGAGTTCCCTGCTGGAAGCGGTGAAGGCGGCCGCTCCGGAGACCGCGTCGTGATCGCCGCAATCAGCGCGGCCTCGGCCCAGCGCCTCAACCGGGAGCCGTGGGAGTGAACGTGGGAGTAATGGGAGTGATTGGGGCCACTTCGGGCCACTGAGGGCCGCATCCAAGAAAACGCATCTGTCTGAGAACTCGGAATCTTTGGTGGGGCCGGGCGGACTCGAACCGCCGACCTAGAGTTTAGGAAACTCTCGCTCTATCCACCTGAGCTACGGCCCCGCGGGGAGTTACGGTAACACCAAAAGTCCACCTTCCCTCCCCTCGCCCTGGCTGGCCGCTCGCTTTGCGAGGCGTCTTCCCCCACCCTTCGTTTTGAACTCTCTCGGCTGCCGGTCGCGAAGCG
>JBOGJN010000351.1:0-2870 GCA_050745445.1 Thermoanaerobaculia bacterium | reverse complement strand
ACGAGTCTTCGCGCTCATCGCATGACCACGAGGAAGAGGCCGGCCAGACAGAGAACGACGCCCAGGACGTTGGCCCAGGAAAGCCGCTCGCCGAAAAGCAGCAGACCCGTGGGGATCAGGAGCACGGCCAAGGCCGCATTGGCCGCGGCGGACCCGACGCTGATTCTCCAGCCCGAGCGGTAGGCGAGCAGGAAGCCGAGCTCGACCCCGACAATCGACAGTCCGACCGTTGCGCTGGCCCAGTTGATCTGGCGCCAGGCCTGCCCGAGAGGCAAACGCAAAGGGAAGAACGGGAGCAGGAGCAGCGTACCGGCGATGGCGAATCCGTAAGTCACGAGAAGCGAAAGCACGGGATTCGCGGCCGACGCGATCGACTTCTGCGACACGTGGTAGAGGACGGTCGAGACGACGATGACGAGAAACGAGACGGTAAAGAGCGGCATGGTCCTATCCGACACGGCCACCCTTCGCGCCGGTCAGACCCGCCGGCGCCGCCACGACCTCATAGTGGGCGACCAGCGGCTCCTTCTCGAGCAGAAAGGCCTCATCCTCCGGGTAATAGAAGGCCTTTTCCGGCTCCGGGCCGGCGAAACGGCGGATCGCGTCAAAGGAATCCCAGAAGGAGACGAGGAGAAATTCGGCGCTGTCTTTCTCCATCCGTCGGAGCGCCAGGACTCCGCGGTTGCCTTCTGTGGCCCGATAGTCCTTGAAACCCGTTTGCTCGAGAAACCGCAAGTATTCCTCCGCGCGGGACGCCGCGGTTCTTCCTCTCCAGACTCGCGCGATCATGCGCACTCCTCCGCTGGAAATTCACAACTCACAATCCCTCCCTCGCCTTGATCACAAATCACCAATCACAAATCACAAATTCTTCCTTTAGGCGCTGAGCTTCTTGAGCAACCGAATCTGCCCCGTGTGGTAGAGGTCGTGCGCGGTGACGCCGGCGATCTCCTGGGCGAAGGTCCAACGGCTGCCGCGAGAACGGGTGTGCAAACGCCTCGGCGGAAATCCTGCGATCGCCCGGCGAAGCTTTCTCTGCTGCTCGTCGAGCAGGGCAAGGTCTTGCCGCCAGGTCTTCTCCACGGGAGAGAGAGGGCGCTTGAACCAGTTGCTCCCCTCCAACGGGAATGACCCGCGATTTTCCCCGGTCAGGCGCCGGCACACGGCATACTTCCAGTACGCGCAGTGCACGGCCAGCTCCCAGATGTTGTGCCGGCCGGCGGCGGGACGCCAGGCCGCCCGCCGCGCGGTCACGCCGCGCAGCGAACCGCGCAGATTCGGGCCGTGCCACGCACGGCGCTCGTACGCGTCATCGAGATTGGCCAGAAGAAGCCGGATCTCGGAAGAGCCCTTCGCGTTTGCCATCGCGCCTCCCCTACCGCATTTGTGATCGGATCCCTGGTTCCCTCTCGAAACCGATGGCCGGCACGACTTCGCCGCCGGGGCTTGCTTCGCTGCGGGGGCCGAAGCGGATGATCGATGCCACGGCGCCGATGATCACGAGCGCGGCGAGCGCGACGCGGGGCGTCACCGCCTCGCCCGCCAGGACCGCGCCAAGCAACACCGCCACGATCGGGTTGACGTAGGCATAGGTCGAGACGCGTGCCGGTGTGGAAACGCGCAGCAGCCAGACATAGGCGGAAAACCCGATAAGCGAACCGGCCACGATTAGATAGCCAAGGGACAGGGCCGATCGGAGCGAGACCGACGCCGGATTGAGCCGCGACCCTTCACCAAACGCGAGACCGGCCGCCCAAAGCCATACGCCCCCGGCAATCATCTCCATGGCCGTCGCGGTCAACGTCGAGGAGGGAAGGCTGATGCGCCGCGAAAGAAGCGAGCCGAACGACCAGGAAAGCGCGGCCGCCACGAGGGCTGCTGCTCCCAGCGGATCCACATGTCCGCTGCCGGCAAACCGCCCCGGGGCAACAAGCAACGCGATCCCGGCCAGCCCGAGCAGCAGACCGGTCACAGCGGCGGCGCCCGGGCGTGCTCGTTTCTCGATTGCCTCGATCAGCGACATCCAGATCGGGACCGACGCGACGATCAGGGCCGCCAGGCCCGAGGGGACACGCTGTTCGGCCCAGGTGACGAGTCCATTGCCGCCAAGCAGCATCAGCCCCCCGAGGACGGAGGCATTCCTCCAGTGGGCGACCCCGGGGCGCACCTCTCCCCGCGCGCGCACCCACAGATACAGAAGCAGGCCGGCCGTCAGGTGCCGCGTGCCCGCCATGAGAAACGGCGGGATCGTCTCGACCCCGAACCGGATTGCCAGATAGGTGGATCCCCAGAGCACGTAGACGGCCGCAAAGCCAGCGACCAGCTTCGCGCGCGAGGGCGGTGCCTGCCGCGCGAGCTCAGCCAGGCGCAGTCTCCGGCCGAAGCCCCCGATGATCCCGGATCACAAACCCCTCGCGAAAATCAGAATTCACCGCTCCGACGAACTCAAAGCCTCTCACTCCTTCCAGAACACGTCTTTCTCTCCTTTGGTTGCAGAAAGGCTTTGGAGGCCGGCAGGGAAGCGCCGGAAACCACCTACTTCCTACTTCACACGGCAAAGTACCTGGCCTGCGGGTGGTGCAGAACAACCGCCGAGACGGAGGCTTCCGGGTCCATCATGAAGCCCTCCGTCAGCTCCACACCGATCTTCCGGCCGTCCAGGAGCCGGAAGAGTGTGGCCTGGTCGGAGAGCTCGGGGCAGGCGGGATACCCGAAGCTGTAGCGCTTGCCGCGGTAGCGCGCTTGAAAGCGGTCGGTCATCGTCAGCTCCGGCGCATCCGGGAAACCCCAACGGCCGCGCAGGAAGCGGTGAAGCCACTCGGCCGTGGCCTCCGCCGTCTCGACCGCCAGGGCCTGCAGAGAGTGGCAGA
>JBOGJN010000350.1:0-1596 GCA_050745445.1 Thermoanaerobaculia bacterium | reverse complement strand
GTCCACCGTGACGTGGTCCGCGTCGGCAAAGAGTCTTGCGGCGAGCGGGCTCGAGCGAAACTCGTTGAAGCGGACCACCGCGACCGATGCGGCATCGGGCGGGACGAGCGAGAGGGCGTCTTCGGTGCGGGTCGCCGCCAGACCCGCCGCGGCCGCAAGCGCCGCGCAGACACCGGCGCCCGCCAGGACGGATCGCGAAAGAGTGCGAGATCTGTTCATGTCAGAAGTCCTTTCTCGAAAAGATCCAGCAGGCCAGCGTGAGGGTGGCCAGACCAAACACCGCGGTCGAGCCATAGACGGCAAAAACGTCTAACGAGCCGAGACTCCGAAGACCCCGATCTCCGGCCACTTGCGCCACTGCGGCCCTCCCAAGCTCGGCCGTCTTGGGCAAGACCCAGTAGAGCCCGTGTACGATCCTGGCCGCCCATTCGGAGGAGACGGCTGCGGCGATCTTCTCGTGAGCCGCCAGAATCACCGAAAAGAAAAAGATCGCGTATGTCGCCATCAGGGAGACGCCGGTCGAGGAGGTCACGACCCCGATCAGGAAAGCGAAGGCCAGGAGCGCGGCAATCGTAAAGAAGATCGTCGTTGCGCCGAGCAGGAATCGCCAGTGCACGACGTGCGTCTTCCAAATGACGATCAGCCAGATCGTTCCAATCAGATAGACGAGGTTTGTCGCCGACAGCAGCAGGCCGCCGGAGTAGCGCGAGAGCAGCAGCGGCACTCGCCCCACCGGACGCGAGAGGTACAGGTCAATCGTCCCCTTCTCCTGGAGGCGCGGCACCAGGTGCGCGGTTGCAAAGAGCGCCAGGAAGGTTCCGACCAGGTAGAGAAACCCGGAAAAGCCCGACTCGAAGCCGAGCACCAGGCGGTCCATGTCGATCGTCCGGCCGCTCAAGTCCACTGACTGGCCGAAAAGCTTCGCCCCGGCCAGGGCGCCGTTGACGATGTCCAGGTTAACGGCCAGCGCGAAGATCAGGATGAAGAGGGAGGAGAGCGCGAAGTAGGCGACGAGCGTCCAGCGCGCGGCGGCCTCGCGGAAGACGTCCTCGACACTGGCCGCCCAGGCCCTCATGGCTTCCTCCCCCCGTCTCCGCTTTTCCCCGTCCCCCCGTCCGAGACTCCCACACCGGCAGCAGCGCTAGACGGGGAGACAGGCAGACTGGGGGACGGGGAGACAAGATCGACAAAAACGTCCTCCAGGCTCGACTTGACCGGCGAAAGCTCGGACAGCATGCCGCCTCGCTCACGCACCCGATCCACCACGGCGTTTAACTGCGCGAGATCACGGGTCGAGAGCTCCAGGTGCCCGTTTGCCCGCTCGACGCCCGCGCCCGTCTCGCGCAGCGCCGAAAGGAGAGCCTCGTCCACCGGCGCGACGACCATACGGTAGCGCGCGCCGGCGGGCAGGCCTTCGGCGGTCAGCTCCTCAATCGAGCCCTGCGCCGCGATTTTCCCCTGCCGCAGAATGGCCACGCGGTCGCAGGTCCGCTCGATCTCGGAGAGCAGGTGGGAGTTCAGGAGGATCGCGCATCCCTTCCTGGCCTCCTCTTGCAGAAGGTCGCGGATCTCTCGCCGGCCCACCGGGTCCACGCC
>JBOGJN010000349.1:0-2205 GCA_050745445.1 Thermoanaerobaculia bacterium | reverse complement strand
CGCCGGGCCTGCGGTAGAAGGCGCAGAACTGGCAGTCGGTGACACAGACATTGGTGTAGTTCGGGTTCGAGTCGATCACGAAGCTGACCTGCTTCTCCGGGTGCAGGCGGAAGCGCGCCTCCTGCGCCAGCGCGCCTAGGTCGAGGAGCGGCGCCTCCGTCAGGAGCCAGAGCCCCTCGGTCCGGTCGAGCCGCTTGCCGGCTTCCGACTTGGCGCGGATCTCGGCCAGCACGCCCTAGTTCCAGACCTTGACGACGTTGTAGAGCGCGTCGCGCTCGACCGCGACCTTGCCCGCGTCGCGGATCATCCGCAAGATCTGCTCCTGCGCCAGCCCGGGCGGGCTCTCAGCCTGGGCCATGTGGGCGATCTTCTCGTCCTCCAGCGTGCCGTTGACATCCGAGGCGCCGAAGTGGAGCGCGACCGAGGCCGTCTCCTCGCCGATCATGACCCAGTAGGCCTCGATGTGCGGGAAGTTGTCGAGGAGGAGCCGCGAGGCGGCGATGGTGCGGAGATCGTCCGTGGGCGGCGTCTGGCGCGGCACGAGCTTCGTCGTCCCGACCTGGTAGGCCAGTGGGATGAAGGTGAGAAAGCCGCCGCTCTTGTCCTGCTGCTCGCGCAAGCGCACCAGGTGCTCGACGCGCTCGGCCATGGTCTCGATGTGGCCGTAGAGCATGGTCGCGTTGGTCTTGATCCCGAGCGAGTGCGCGATGCCGTGGATCTCGAGCCAGCGGTCGGCGTCCGCCTTGCCCGTGTAGTGCAGCTCCTTCTGGAGGCGCTTGGAGAAGATCTCCGCCCCGCCGCCCGGCATGGAGCGGAGTCCCGCCTTCTTGAGCCGGGTGAGAGCCTCGCGAGGCTCGATCTTCCAGCGCCGCCAGAGGTAGTCGATCTCGGCGGCCGTGAAGGCCTTGATCTGCGTCTCGGGGCGCGCGGCGTGGATGGCGCCGATCATCCGCTCGTAGTAGTCGAAGGGCCAGTCGGGGTGGTGGCCGCCCACGATATGCGCCTCGCGGGTGCCCGGCTTGATCATCTCCAGCACGTCCTCGATGGAATTCTCGAAGGCGCCCTCTTCGCCCTTCTTTCTTGCGAAGTCGCAGAAGGAGCAGGAGAGCACGCAGACGTTGGTCGGGTTGACGTAGCGGTTCAGGACGAAGAAGACCTGCTCGCCCTGCAGCCGGGACTTGGCGAAGTCCGCCATACGGCCGAGGCCATGGAGGTCCTCCGTCTCGAAGAGGAGGAGCCCATCTTCCCGTGACAGGCGGATGCCGCTCCGGACCTTGCCCCAGATGGGAAGGAGACGGGAGTCACGGAAGAGCAGGGGAGCAGGTGCGGCAGCCAGCACGTTCACGGCCTGATTCTAAGTGGGGCCATTCGGCCAAGTCAAGGAGTCTCCGAGCCTTGACGCCCCTGAGGCGCTGTGTAATAGTCCCCGCGACGTTTCGAGCCTCATCCCCCACACGGAGGTGCTGGTGGCCCAGGCCCTGAGGAACATCGCGCGCAAGATCGACGCCCTTGACGATCGCTTCGGCCGGTTCGTCTCCTGGATCATGCTCCTCATGGTGCTGGTCGTCTTCACGGACGTCGTCCTGCGTTACGCCTTCCGCACGACCACGGTCTGGCTGCAGGAGCTCGAGTGGCACCTCTTCGGCATCGTGTACTTGCTCGCGGCCGGCTACACGATGCTCTACGACGAGCACGTCCGGGTGGACATCGTCTACTCGCGCTGGACATCCCGGAAGAAGGCCTGGTCGGACTTCATCCTCTACCTCGTCTTCTTCTACCCCTCGGCCATCATGATCGTCTGGACCAGCATTCCGTTCGTGCGGGACTCTTTCCACATATACGAAGGCTCGCCGGATCCCGGCGGCATCCCGCTCCGCTTCCTCTTGAAGTCGGTGATCATCGTGGGCTTCGTGATCCTCATGATCCAGGCTTTCTCCCAGACGGTGAAGAACTTCTTCTGGGCCATGGGGTGGGAAGAGCGCGAGGTCCGCGTGAAGGACATCATCTGATGCCGGGCCTCGACCAAACCCTCGCGGCGCTGATGTTCGCGGGCATGATCGCCTTCCTCTTCTTCGGCTTTCCCGTCGCCTTCAGCCTGATCTTCACTGGGCTGTCCTTCGGCCTGGTGGGCATGGGGCTGGGGGTCCTCAACACCAACTTCTTCGACATCCTGCCGCTCCGCATCTGGGGCACGATGACCAACTT
>JBOGJN010000348.1:0-1351 GCA_050745445.1 Thermoanaerobaculia bacterium | reverse complement strand
TCTTGTCGAAGCAGACCTTCAGTTCGTTGACCAGCGCGATGTTGACGCACCGGAAGATGTTCTCGACGAGCTTGGAGGCTTCGGCCACGCGCGCGTTTGCGACCGGCACGACGCTCCGGACGACCGCGCCGTAGAGGAGCGCGGCCATCTGCCCGGATCGGGGCGTGACCCCACCGACGACCTTCGGAATCGTCTGGAGCGTGTAGTTGGGGTTGTTCGGATCCTCCCGCTCGGGGGAAAAGGCCAGATAGAAGTCGCGGTCAAGGGCGAGCCCCGCGCGCTCAAGCGCGGGCAGCAGGATCTCTTCGGTCGTGCCGGGGTACGTCGTCGACTCGAGCACGATCAGTTGTCCTGGTCGCGCGGCCGCGGCGATCTGGTTCGCGGTGGACTCAACATACGAAAGGTCGGGTTCGCGATGTGCCGTTAAGGGAGTCGGCACACAGACGATGATGGCGTCGGCCTCTTTGAGCCGGGAGAAATCGGACGTGGCGGTGAATCTCGCAAGCCCGTGCAGTTCCTCCAGAACGGTGCCGGGAAAGTGTGCGATGTAGGAGCGGTTTGCTTCGAGCGCGGCGATCTTCGCGGCGTCGATGTCGAACCCCAGGACCGGGAACCCGCTGCGCGCGAAGACGGCCACCAGCGGCAGCCCCACATAACCCAGGCCGATGACCCCGACGGTCGCCGACTTGCTGCGGATCTTCTCCTCGAGTGTTTGCCCGGCGGTCACCCCTGACATCCAACCTCCGCTGTTCCGTGATCTCACCGATTATGTCTTTTCGCTGACCATCGTGGCCAGCCGCAGCTGCCGGTTGCTCGGAGTTTCCCTGTGTCGCGAGCCGCTCGAGAGGCTCTCCCCGAATCCGCACGCGAGCCCCGACGACTCGTGCGAGCGGCGCGGACGCTCCCCCAGGCGGGAGCCGAGGCAAACCTCGGCTACGATTCGGGTTCGGCGCGGGATGGTCATTGCGTTCTCTTTGACTGTCTGGTCAGATAATTATTTCGTTCTTTCCTTTTCAAAACAAAGGGATTAGATTGATTTTGAAATGGCGCGGCGCCGCAAGAAAGGGACTGAGCCCGCCGGTCTCTTGCAGGTTCGTCTGCGAGTCAACGGAGAGCCAACGGAGGTGGCCTTTGCGCCGCACAAGACGCTGCTCGAGGTCCTTCGCGAAGACCTGCGTTTGACGGGCACCAAGCACGGCTGCGAGCTGGGCGTATGTGGGACGTGTGCGGTGCTCGTGGACGGAAAGCCGGTGCTCTCCTGCCTCTATCTTGGTCTCGAGTGCGAGGGCAAGAACGTCGAAACCGTCGAAGGCATGGCCGGACCCGCCGGGCTTCATCCCCTGCAGAAGGC
>JBOGJN010000347.1:0-1293 GCA_050745445.1 Thermoanaerobaculia bacterium | reverse complement strand
ATCCTGGCGAGATCCGCGGACTGGTGGAATCTCGGCTGGTCTCACGACGGAAGCGAGATCTGGTACGCCGCGCCCGAGGCCGGGATGGCCTCGCACATCAGCTCGCTTCAAGCCGTCTCTCTCTTGGGCAAGCGCCGGCTGCTCCTGCGCTATCCCGGGACATTCGAGTTTCAGGACGTCGCCCGCGACGGGCGCGTGCTGTTTGGCCGTGTGAGCTATCGCCCGCAGATCGTCGGTCTTACCCCCGGAGAGACGAAGGAGCGCGAGCTTTCGTGGTTGGACGGATCACAACTCGCGGACCTGTCGCCCGATGGGCGGACGATCCTGATCAACGAGAACGGTGAGGGAGGGGGGCCGAATGCATCCATTTACGTCCGGCCAACCGACGGCTCGCCCGCGACCCTGATCGGAGAAGGGGCCGGGCAAACTCTTTCGCCTGACGGCCGCTGGATCCTCTCGACCGCCCAGACCAGCCCCCGCAAACTGGTTCTCCTGCCGACCGGCGCCGGGTCACCGCGGCCGCTCGAGTTCGAGGGCCTCACGGGCGGCGCCGGAGGCGTTTTCTTTCCCGACGGCAAGAGCCTTCTTCTCGTGGACAGCCAGCCGGGACAGCTCCCGCGCGCGTACGTCGGATCGGTCGAAGGCGGAAGGCCCCGTCCACTTGGCCCTCCCGGACTGGTTCCCTTCTCCTTTGGCAGCGCCATCGGAAACCCGATTTCGCCCGACGGCCGTTTCGTCTTCTTGATCGACAGCGACAAGAAGACCTACGTGCTTCCGACCGGCGGCGGCGCGCCGGTGCCGCTCACGGGCTTCGCCGAGGGAGAGTTCCCGATCCAGTGGAGCACCGACAGCCGCTTTCTCTTCACGCACCGGGGGGGAGAGCTGCCCGCAAAGGTCTGGCGATATGAGATCGCAACCGGGCGCAAGGAGCTCCTCCGGGAGATCGCCCCGAGCGATCCCGCCGGTGTCACGTCGATCGAAGCGCTCCTCGTGACCCCTGACGGACGTTCGTTCGCCTACGCCTACACGCACAACCTCACGGACCTCTACGTCGTCGAAGGGCTCAGGTAATTTTAGATTTTGGATTTTGGATTTCGGATTGAGACGCTGGCGCTCAGCGCAGGCCGCCCGGCCACCAGTTCCACCGGCCCGCCAGGCGTAGAAGAGCGGGACCGATGACCATGCGCACGGCCGTCGCGTCGATCAAGACGGCGACGGAGAGCGCGAAGCCCAGCATCTTGATCGGAAGAAAATCGCTGAGCGTGAACCCGGCGAAGACGACCACCATGATAG
>JBOGJN010000346.1:0-2742 GCA_050745445.1 Thermoanaerobaculia bacterium | reverse complement strand
ACCTCAGGGTTTCGCGGAGACGCTTTCCATGACTCGTTCAGCCGAGTCAGCGCGACAACGACCCTCGGCGCAGGAGCCTTTTCAAGGTCCCAGCGAATCGAAGGTGGGACGGCCGGATCGAGCCGTTCCGGCGCCCCGGAGACGTACCGCTTCCACTCTTGATGCACCCATAAAGACAGGAGGGCTTTCGCGTCGGAGAAGGACGGAATCTCCGGCAGCCGCCCAACCTCTTGCGGTCCCAGCCGGACGGTCCAGCCCCGGTCATGGAAGCGGATCGATATGGGCCCCTCCTGCTTCCCCGAGAGAAGGCGATGGATCTCTGCGATCGCGTAAAGCAGCCGGCAGTCCGGCTTGACCCGGTAAATCGCATCCACGTACGCCGGAAGCTCAGCTGGTTTGACTTTAAGAATGTTTTGAGGCGGGACGTCTTCCTGGACAACCTCGAGCCACCCAACGCGGGTATGACCCGGCAATTCCCCTTGGACGACACTGGCAGGCTTGGAGCGCCACCTGTAGAGGAAGAAGGCGGATGTGGAAACCACGAGAACGGCGACCAGCATGGTGAGGACCGCGGTGCGACTGGGTCTTGGCATGACGGCCTGCTCGGGCTATGTTGGGGGAATCCTACCTTGAGCTGCGCCAGAGACATCGAGAATCAGACACGTTCTGGCGTCGTCGCTCAGGGGACCAGCACGGCGGCGCCGTGGACTTGGCCGCGCTTGACACGCAGGAGGGCCTCATTCGCTTCCTCCAGAGGAAAGCACTCCGTCGCCGCGCGGATCGGAATCCGGGCGGCCAACTCCAGGAACTCGATGGCGTCCTGCCGCGTGTAGTTCATGACGCTCCGGACCGTCCGCTCGCCGTAGAGAGTCCGGTACTCGAAGGAGGGGATCGGGCTCATGTGGATCGCGTTGACGGCGAGTGTGCCGCCGCGATCCAGGCGAGAGAGCGCGACGGGAACGATCTCCCCTGCCGGCGCGAAGATCACCGCGGCGTCAAGCTGGACCCCTGGATCCTCGTCGGTCGCACCGGCCCACCGCGCCCCCATCTGCCTGGCCAGCTCCCTGTGGCGCGCCTCCCGCGTGAAGGCGTAGACCTCGCATCCCCGGTCGAGCGCAACTTGAATGGCCAGATGCGCCGAGGCGCCAAAGCCAAAGAGGCCGAGCCGGCCGCCCGGCTCGATCCCGCTCTGCCGAAGCGATCGGTAGCCGATGATGCCGGCACAGAGAAGAGACGCCGCTTCTCTGGATGAGAAGCCGGCAGGCAGCCGATAGACCCATTCGGCCCGGGCCGTCATCTTGCCGGCGTAGCCTCCGTCTCTATCCCGTCCGGTGAACGTTGCCCGCTCGCAGAGATTCTCGCGGCCCGACCGACAGAACCGGCACTGGCCGCATGTCGAAGCGAGCCAACCCACCCCTACGAGATCGCCTCGCGCCAGGCTCGTCACGCCTGAGCCTGCCTCGACGACTCGTCCCGCCGCCTGATGCCCGAGAATGACGGGCAGCCGCGCGGAGACCTCCCCTTCGAGGATGTGAAGATCCGTCCGGCACACGCCGCAGGCCTCGACGGCGATCAGGACTTCTCCCGCTCCGGCCTCCGGATCGGCGAGCTCGAGTGCGCGGAGCGGCCCCTCTTCGGCAGGAGCGACGCGCTCGAGCCTCACCGCCTTCATCAGCTCATTCTCGCAGAGGCTCGAACGGCCGGCCCTATAATCCCTCGCCCATGCCCGCGGGTCAGCGCATCGACGCGCTTCTGGTCGATTACGGCGCGTACCACCAGACGCGCGGCAACCGTGTCTGCCACGCCTTCGGGATCCCACTGATCGTTTTCGGCCCGCTCTTTCTCGCCGACGAGTTGACTCGGGTTCGACGGATCGCCCGGCCATAGCCCGACCCAACTCATGTTTCCCATCCGCGACACGAATCCGAGCCGTCATGCTCCCTTTGCCACCTGGGCACTGATCGCGGCCAACATCTTCTTTTTCTTCCGGGAGCTGTCCTTGCCGCCGCAAGCGGCCGAGAAGTTGATGTATTTCTATGGCCTGGTCCCCGCGCGCTTCTTGCACCCGGAGTGGGCCGCCACGGTCGGCCTTCCGGTCCACACGTACTGGCCCTTCCTCACGACCATGTTCCTGCACGGCGGATGGCTCCACATCATAGGCAACATGTGGTTCCTGTGGATCTTCGGCGACAACGTGGAAGACCGGATGGGACCGCTGCGGTTCCTCGGCTACTACCTGTTGTGCGGCGTTGCGGCCGGATTTGTCCACGTCATCACCAACCCGGTCTCTCAGGTGCCGGCGGTCGGCGCGTCCGGGGCCATCGCGGGCGTCATGGCCGCCTATCTCATGCTGTTTCCGAGGGCCCGGATCCTGGCCGTGTTCCCTCCCTTCTTCTGGCTCCGCTTCCGGCTCCCGGCCTACCTCTACCTGGGCTTCTGGTTTCTCATGCAGTTTTTCAGTGGAGCTCTCGCTATCACGAGCCGGCGCGAGGTCGGCGGCATCGCCTGGTGGGCACACGTCGGCGGCTTTGTGACGGGGCTCGCAACCTTCTGGGTGTTCCTGCGACCGCGTCAGAAGGAAACTGTGAATTTGGAGTTGTGAATTCTGAATTGATCGGGGTACCCAACTCACAATTCACAACTCAACATAGGATCATCCTCCTATGCGCCAGCGTCGCCCGGTGTGCGCCGTGTCCATCGCCATGTCCGACTCGGGCGGCGGCGCGGGCATCCAGGCGGATC
>JBOGJN010000345.1:0-1924 GCA_050745445.1 Thermoanaerobaculia bacterium | reverse complement strand
GAACAGGGCCCCAACGCAACCCCAAGATGCTCCGACACTCCCGGGCGCCGCACCAAGCTGCTCTGCCCTCCACATTTCCTCTGCCTCATGCAGGAGTGCGGCTACGTCGGGAGGGTTCATCCTGCATGGCACCAGGACTCCTTTCCCCAACGGCCGGTCGTTGGCGAACGGAGCGTGTCAACGACTTTGAGACACCGACCGTTGGCATTTAGTGACTCACCTCGATGAGGTCCCGGACGACCGAAACGGGGGGTACCCGGAGGTCGTCCGAGGTCATCGGCGTCGATCCTGGGGCATCCTGGAGCGTCGGTTTCCTCTCCGGGGGGTTGATCCAAGCCGCCTCAGGCAAACCAGGCGGTTGCGGCGGTCGGCGAACGAAGCGTTCGGGATGCCGGGCGTATGCGTCGAGCAGCGTCTGCTGACGTGCTCCGCGGATGGTCGGGGCGAGGCCGTGGTGCACCGCGTACGGCGTCATCAGCCCGATCCCCGAGTGCCGATGCTCGTGGTTGTAGTAGGTGAAGAAGGCGTGGCAGAACGCCAGCGCGTCCTCGATGCTCCCGAAGCGGTCGGGAAACTCCGGGCAGTACTTGAGGGTCTTGAACTGCGCCTCGGAGTAGGGGTTGTCGTCGGAGACGTGGGGTCGCGAATGGGTCTTGGTCACGCCCAGGGCCGCCAGGAGGTAGGCGACGGGCTGGCTTCGCATCGAGGGACCACGATCGGCGTGGACCGTGAGCTGACCGGAGACGATGCCCTGCTTCTCGCAGGTCTCCGCGATCAGACGCTTGGCGAGCGCGGCGCTCTCGTGACGAGCCAGCATCCAGCCCACCACGTAGCGGCTGAAGATGTCGAGAATCACGTAGAGGCAGAAGGAGGTCCACTTGACCGGACCCAGGAGCTTCGTGATGTCCCAGGACCACACCTGGTTGGGGGCCGTCGCCAGGAGTTCGGGCTTCTGGTAGTTCGGGTGCCGGAGCTGGTCCCGGCGCTCACGGACTTCCTGACGGGCGGCCAGGATGCGGTGCATGGTTCGGATCGAGCAGTGGTAGATGCCCTCGTCGAGCAAGATGGCGTAGACCTGGACAGGGGCCTTGTCCACGAAGCGTTCCGCGTGCAAGAGGTCGCAGACGATCTGACGTTCGGCGGTGGTCAAGGCCCGCGAGGGGGTCGGACGCCGTCGCGGCGTCTCGTGGGGCCTTCGGCGGCGACGGTAGAGGGACGCCCGGTTCACGGTGAGCGCCGCGCAGGCGGGGGCCGTCCCGACCACCCGGCCGAGATCCTCGGCGGCGTCCATCAGTCGTTCTCGTCGCTGGCGTGGGGGTTCAGGGGGATCCCCAGGAGCTCGGAGGCTTTTTTTTGGATCTCGAGCATGGTCTCCACCCGCTGGAGCCGCCTCCTCAGCTGCGCGTTCTCGCGCTCGAGCTGCTTCACGCGAGGATCCACTGCCCGAGCCTTCGGTCCGCGCTTGCGCGCCGCGAGGGCCGCCTTCGCGACGCGGTCCCGCTCGCGGCGCCACTGGACGAGGTGCGAGGAGTACAGCCCCTCGCGACGGAGGATGGCCCCGACCTCGCCGGGTTCCTTGGCGCGCTCGACCTCCCGCAGGATGCGGAGCTTGTACTCCCCCGTGAACCGCCGGCGCTTGGGCCTGGACTCCACGGCAGGATCGGGCACCCCCGTCGGCGCGCCCCCGGCAGCATCGGAAGGAGCCCGTAGGGCGACTGGAGATGCGGCCGCAACCCTCATCTCATTCCTGGATTCCATTCGAAAGAACCTCCCCGCCCTCTACACTAAACTCGAAGGGGGTCGGTGTCTCAAGTACGTTGGCACGGAGGGATTCTTCACGGACGCGCTGCTGGACGAGATCAACCAGGTCGACGAGGCCAAGATCCGCGAGCAGGCCCGGGCTTACCGCGTCGCAGACTGATCG
>JBOGJN010000344.1:0-2230 GCA_050745445.1 Thermoanaerobaculia bacterium | reverse complement strand
CGCTGCGCCAGACGAAACAGATGCGGTACTGGTCGTTGATCCGAATGCTGTGCTGCCCCACTCTGTCCTTCTTAAGTGCCTCGAGTCGGTTACCCGGAGAAACCCGAAGATCATCCAGCCGTCCAGCGGCGTGGAGCTGTAGCAGCTTGCGCTGTGCCACCCGGGCGATGCTCCGGAACCGGCGGGTCGGGAAACCGAGCAACAGAGTCTCGGCGTCTCTGCCCCGGAAGGACCGGATCACTCGCTGAGAGTATTACGCTACGCGTGATACGTCAAGCGGTCGTTGAAGGGAGGCAGGGCGACCCTGCGCGGGCCGACACGGAGTACCGCAGCGGCGCTGCCGCGCTACGCCTACGTGTACGGGATAGCGCTCCATTCCGCCGGCGAGCTGCCGCGGGCCCTCAAGGTGCTTCGAAAGGTCCATGACCGGCACCCCGGCGACCGCGACGTGCTCGAGGCGCTGGCGATGGTGAGCCTGAAGTCGGGAGACCGCGAGGCGTCGCCGCCCCCTGATCCTGCCTCTTCGATCCGATGGCCGGCCGAGACCGTGGGACGGGCGTTCTAGAATGGCAGAAACACACAGCGCAAAGTCGAGAGGTCCGAAACGAAACGTTTGATTCTTTGACAGGAGGTCGCCATGCGACGAAACCGCATCCTGAGCTTCGTGGGGGCCGGCCTGTTGAGCCTGGCGGCGAGCCATGCGCTGGCCGGGAAGGCAAGCAGATCGAGACTTTCACCGCCTTCGGCGTGAGCATGACGGCCGGAAAGACAAGCACCGTGGCGATAACCATTGAGCGCTGGTCGACGGACCAGGAGCACCAGATGCTGCTTGAGACGCTTCGCGACAAGGGCCAGAAGGAGATGGTCGCGGCCCTGGGCAAGTTGCCGCGCGTGGGATTCATTCGTCTGGCGAACACGAGGGGTTACGACCTGCACTACGCTCGAGAGACCCGGAACACGGACGGAAGCCGGAGAGTGGTCGTCGCGGCGGACCGCGTCCTCCAGTTTCACGAGGTTGTCGGCGGAACCCGGTCGCAGAACTACGATTTCGGCTTTGTGGAGTTGCACTTCCCGGCATCCGGAAAGGGAGAGGGCAAGCTCGCTCCCGCGAACCTGATCTCGATCGACAAGGTCACCAACCAGATCGAGATCGAGAACTACGGCACGCAGCCGATTCGGCTTATGAGCGTCACGTCGAAGACGCCGTAGCGGCGACTGCCGGAAAGGGGTGTCCAGGCGCTGGCGGGGCGGCTCCCGGCCTCAGAAGCGGGTCCAAAAAGCCGTCAGTTTGATCGTGAAGTCCCCCTGGCGGTGCGGGCCCCAGGGCACCTCCGACTTGATCCAGAGGCCAAAACGAGGGGAAAGCATCGTGCCGATCTCGAGACCGGACTTGAAGCTCGTCTGACCGTCGCGCTTCCAGTCCGTCCTCGACTCGGTGTCTGCGAGCAGGAACCAGGTCTTCGTGAGGCGGTAGAGGGCCGTCGGCGTGATCAGCAGGTAGTTGACGTCGGGCCTATTGCCGTCGCCGGCGAAGGAGAAATAGTCCTGAAACTTCACGAATGCGAGGCCCTTGCGCTTCTCGAAGAACCAGACGGGCGCCAGAGCGGGCGCGAGCTGCCACTTCCCCTGGCCGAGCGTCCGGTCTGTGGCGGTCGGAAGGACGAAACCCGTTCCGTAGGCGATCGTGAACGGCTTGCCGAGCTGCGGAACGACGATGGCTTGCGCGTAGAGATCGCCGAGCCCCCAGCGCTCCGTCCCCCCGACACCCGCGGCGGCGACGGGGAGGTCCCCGCGGAGGATGAGACCTTTGGCTCGGCCCGGGAGGTCGAGATTCCTGAAGATGACCCGGTCCGCCCGCAGGATCACGGCGTTTCGCCAGGCGTCACCCAGCAGGTTGTAGTACTCCTCGCGCAGGGAAAAGAGGACCGGCTTCGTGGGATCCGAGTCGTTGCGTATCTCCTCCGGGACACCCGCCTCCTGCGCGAGTGCGAGCCGCGGTGCGGCGAAGCAGAAGGCGAGGAGCCACGGCGCGGCTCGCCGGCGGCGCAGCGACGCGAAGCCGCGGATCATCCTCGCACTATAGCGGCTTGGCGCGAGCCGCAGTGGAGATCCTGTACCCCCTCGCCAGAGAGAACGACAACGTCCGCATAGACTACACGTGAGGCAAGGGAGGGAGCCATGGGCTTCACATCGGTGTCGGCGTAGTGTCTTGAAATGCGGAGGTCGGCTT
>JBOGJN010000343.1:0-1736 GCA_050745445.1 Thermoanaerobaculia bacterium | reverse complement strand
CCCACGATGACCTTCGTGAACCGGGAGAAGCGAGTGGAGCTGAAGGTTCGAGACGAGTTCATGGCCTTTTCCGGAGTCCAGAAACCGGAGGCGCGGATCGAAGACGCCGAAGTGGTCTTCGTCGGCTATGGAATCGTCGCGCCCGAGTACCAGTGGGACGACTACAAGGGCGTGGATGTGCGTGGGAAGGTTCTGCTGATGATGAACAACGATCCGGAGGACGACCCGAACCTCTTCGCCGGCAAGACCCGCCTCTGGTACGGCCGCTGGGACTACAAATACGAGATCGCGGCGAAGAAGGGGGCGGTCGGCGCGATCATCATCCACACGCACCATTCTGCCGGCTATCCCTGGCAGGTCGTGCAGACCTCCTGGTCCGGCGAGCGGTTCGAGCTGCCGGACGAGGGGGGACCGCGCGCCCAGATCAAGATGTGGGCGACCGAGGACGCTTCCCGGCGGATTGCCGCCCTCGGGGGTCGGGACCTGGATCGGCTGCGCGCCTCCGCCGAGAAGCGGGACTTTCGTCCCGTTCCCCTCGGTGCGCGACTCTCCTTCGCGCTGACCGACGAACTGAAGAAGACGGAGTCGGCCAACGTCCTGGGAGAGCTTCCGGGCAGTGATTCGAAGCTCGCGGGCGAGGTTGTCGTCTACACGGCCCATCACGACCACCTCGGTATCAAGCGAGGCGCAAAGCCCGGCCCATCCGCCGTAGCCTCGGCGAAGGCGGACGACGTCATCTACAACGGGGCGCTCGACAATGCCTCGGGCGTGGCCGCGATCCTCTCCGTCGCGAGCGCGTTTGCGGACCTGCCAAAGGCGCCGCGACGCACCGTCCTCTTCGCGTTCGTCGCGGCCGAGGAGCAGGGGCTTCTAGGCTCCGAGTACCTTGCCAGGCATCCTCCCGTCGCGCCGGGCAGGATCGCCGCCAACATCAACTTGGACGGGATCAACTGGTTTGGCCGGACGCGCGATCTCTCGCTGATCGGGCTTGGCAAGTCGAGCCTGGACGAGACGGTCGTTGCGCTCGCGAAGATGCAGGGACGCATCTTGAAGCCGGACCAGTTTCCCGACCGAGGCACCTTCTACCGCTCGGACCAGTTCAACTTTGCGAAGATCGGCGTGCCCGCGGCGTATCTGAAGGCCGGGACGGACGTGATCGGAAAGCCCGAAGGCTGGGGAAGAGAGCAGATCGAGAAGTACGAGAAAACCGACTACCATCAGCCCTCCGACGAGTACCGCGACAGCTGGGACCTCTCGGGCGCCGTCGAGGACGCGCAGCTCTGCTTCCTTCTGGGTGTCCGGGTCGCCGACGCCGACACGATGCCGCGGTGGAACTCGGGCGATGAGTTTGAAGCCGCTCGGAAAAAGGCGTTTTCTGACCTCGAGGCACGCTGAAGAACTCTCGTTTAGAAACGTTCGGCCGCCGCTCGCGAAACGAGCGCCTCGGTCTGCTCCCTCTCCCGTTGGGAGAGGGTTAGGGTGAGGGGCGAGCTTTCGTCAGCAAGCTCCCTTGACGTCGCTTCTATGAGTCTGTTTGGCTAGCGTCAGTTAACCCCTCACCCCGGCCCTCTCCCCGGGGGGAGAGGGGGCAGCCCTCAATCCTCAACGTTCCTCTACGATCGCCTCCGCCTCGATCTCGACCAGCATTTCGGGGGCAATCAAGCGTGAGACCTCGACCATCGAGGTCGCCGGCCGGATCGAACCGAAGAACTCGCCGTGGGCGCGGCCGACTTTTT
>JBOGJN010000342.1:0-3661 GCA_050745445.1 Thermoanaerobaculia bacterium | reverse complement strand
GATCAACTGCGTCTCGATTGACGCATGGTGTCGAACCATATCCGGTGCGATCAACGTTGTTGCAATCTTCTCGCCATTGAGATGGTAGTAGTAGCGCTCGGGCTGCTCACAAATCTCTTCCCACTTCTTCTTCGACAGCATGACCTCCCCGTGATAGCGGGTTAGGAACCGCGCCTTCCCGTCGTCCTCGAAATAGATGTCTGCCAATTTCAGTTTATACCGTAGGTCTAGGGTATAGGGGAAGCGGGATTTTACTACAAAATCGCGTCAATGCAAGTGACTAATAGTGGCACCATCTAACGGCGCCACCTGGCGGCGGCGGCCTTCTTGGCTATAGCCATGCGCCTTTTCGGGCTGAGTTTCTTGGCCCTCGCCTTCCCGCCTTTTAGGCCGCCCTTGCGTTGGGCGTTGTTCGGGGCCACCGGCTTGACGTTCTGTGCTTCACCTGTCGCTATATCCACAATCAGCTTGGCCAATTGGTTGGGATCGCGGGGCCGTGTCGGGCGCTTCGCCATGGTCGGAGTATGCCACGTTTAACATCTTCTTCAGCCGCTGAAGCCCAAGTCTTAAGAATCAAACTGAGACACTACCGACACTTTGGTAGTGCGTGCACTACCGACACTTTAGCTACCACGTGTCCGTGTCGGTGTCCGTGAATCATGCCGGGACGGCGTGGATCAGTCGTCCCGCAACGCCGTGCTCGTCGCCGTGGTGAAGATGGTGTTGAAGACGGCGAAGGCGGCGAAGCCGATCATCTCCTGAACGTTCTCCTGAGACAGGCCCTGAGCCTTCATCTCGCGGAAGTCCTTGGGCTGAAGCTGGGTGGGATCGGTCGCGAGTTGTAGCACGTACTTGACGAAGAGACGCTCCCGGTCGGGGAGCGGCAGCACAGCGGGATTGGCGCAGAAACCGTCGAGCGCCGGCTCGTCGAACCCGAGCGCAGTCAGGTGGCGCCGCGATCCGCCGAAACAGCCATCGCATCGCCGGGCATGGGCCACGAGCATGAAGGCTATGTTCCGGGCTTCCCAGGAAAACGCGGACTGCCCGGAGGATTGGTTGATCAGGTTGTCCTCGGCGACCACACGGGCCTTGAGGACCCGTGGCGAGCGCCCGTAGGCCAGCCAGCCGCCCCACAGGGTCTCGACGCCTCGCAGGCGCCGCAACTCGTCCAGCCACTGACGCCCCTCGGGCGTGATGTTCTCTTCCTTGGGAATGTCGAAGAACGCCATTGATGCTCCTTCCTGAGCTCCTGCCCGGAGCCGGTCGGGATCGGGAGGTGTCGCGATACTAAGCCACAGGCCGACAGACGCGCAAGCAAGCATGCGTATCGCGCCGTCTACACAGAGACCCCATTCTCGAAGAGATCAGCGAGTTGCAAACCCAGGTGCCTCGACTGAGCACGGTGTCTTTGTATACGGGATGGCGAGCGTGAATTCTCCCCTGACCGCGCCCGCCGCGAAGCGCTCCACAAGCGCCGCCGGCGTGCCGCGGACGATCTCCTCGAATTGCTTGGTCAGCTCGCGGGCCACGACGATCTCGACCTGGCCGAACACCTGGCCGATCGCCTCGAGCGTGGCGAGGATGCGGTGGGGCGACTCGTAACAGACGATGGTCATCTCGACGTCCCGAAGGGCTTCGAGCCTGTGAATCCGCTTCCCCGGCTTGACGGGCAGGAAGCCGTCGAACACGAAGCTGTCGGCGGGGATACCCGCGGCCGAGAGCGCCGCCACCACGGCCGAGGGGCCGGGCACGGGCACCACGGGGATGCCGGCAGCTCTCGCCTCCCGCACGAGCAGAAAGCCGGGATCCGAGATGCCGGGCGTGCCCGCGTCGGTGACGAGCGCCACCGACTTGCCCTCGCGGAGCGTCTTGACTATGGCTGGCCCCTTGGCGAGCTTGTTGTGCTCGAAGTAGCTCGTGACCGGCACGTGGATGCCGAAGTGGGTGAGGAGCGTCCGGGTGCGGCGCGTGTCCTCGCAGGCGACGAGACCGACCTCCTTCAGCACGCGGAGGGCCCGGAGCGTGATGTCCTCGAGGTTGCCGATGGGCGTGGCGACGACGTAGAGCGTGCCGGGGGTCACCGACGCCCCTCACCCTGCCCTCTCCCCTGAGGGGAGAGGGAAAAAAGGATGGAATGCCCATTGGCTGGACGTCGGGCGGTCATTCGGGGATCATTCTGACATGGAATACACGGTCCGCACCCTCGTCGAGGAACCGGGGCTCAGGGGGCGCTTCAACGAGTTCCACCGCCTCGCCTGGCCGCGCTTCATCCACGAGGGAGACGGCACGGGCGGCCTCTTCGGTCACATCTACACCGAGTTCGCCGAATTCCAGTTCGGGCTCTGGGACGAGTCCGGCGCTCTCGTGGCCGTCGGCAATACCATCCCCTTCATCTGCGACGGCTCGATGGGCGACCTGCCGCCCGACATCACGGAGATCCTGGAGCGGAGCCTGGCCGTTAAGCGCGACGGCCGCCGGCCGACAGCACTCTCGGCGCTGGCCGCGATCGTGGACCCCGCGCACCGGGCCCAGGGGCTGAGCCGGAGGGTCATCGAAGTCATGGGCAAAATCGCCCTGCGTCACGGCCTCAAGACCCTCGTCGCACCGGTACGCCCGGCGTCCAAGCAGCTCTACCCGCTCACGCCCATGGAGCGCTACATCCGCTGGACGCGCCCCGACGGGGCGTTCTTCGACCCGTGGCTCCGCGTGCATCAGCGGATGGGCGCGGAAGTCATCCTGGTCGCCCCGAAAGCCATGGTGATCACCGACACGGTCGCCCGGTGGGAGGAGTGGACGGGGCTGCGCTTCCCCGAGAGCGGCACGTACGTGGTACCGGGCGCGTTCCAGCCGGTGACGATCGACCTGCGGCGCGATGTCGGGCGCTACGAGGAAGCCAACGTGTGGATGCGGCACCCCGTGTAGCCACCCCTTGACTCACTCAGCCCTCGCCTCGTCGCTCGAAGCGAGCGCCTCAGCTCGAAGGGCTACCCTCTCCCCTGAGAGGAGAGGGGGAGTCTAGGGAAGCGTCAGGCGGACTGTTCCTTCGGCTCCGAGATAAGGATGGGCCGCTCCCGGCTCACGATCACCTCGCGCGTGATGATGCACTCCTTGAGCCCCGGGATGGACGGCAGCTCGTACATCACCTCGAGCATGACCTCCTCCAGCACGGCTCTCAACCCCCGCGCGCCCGTGCCGCGCTTCATGGCCTCGCGGGCCACCGCGGCGACGGCGTCATCGGTGAACTTGAGCCGCACCTTCTCGAGGTCGAAGTACTTCTGGTACTGCTTGATGATGGCGTTCTTGGGCTCTCTCAAAATACGCACGAGCGCCCCTTCGTCGAGGTCGTGGAGCGTCGCCACGACGGGCAGCCGCCCGACGAACTCGGGGATGAGACCGTACTTGAGCATGTCCTCCGGCTGCACCATCGCCAGAAAATCGCCCACCCGCCGGTCGTCCCGGCTCTTGATCTCCGCGCCGAAGCCCATGCCGGTCTTGCCCACGCGGTTCTCGACCATCTTGTCGAGCCCGACGAAGGCGCCGCCGCAGATGAAGAGCACGTTGGCCGTGTCGACCTGGATGAATTCCTGGTGCGGGTGCTTGCGCCCGCCCTGGGGCGGCACGTTGGCGACCGTGCCCTCGAGGATCTTCAAGAGCGCCTGCT
>JBOGJN010000341.1:0-5955 GCA_050745445.1 Thermoanaerobaculia bacterium | reverse complement strand
CTATGGGAAGGCCCGGCACCTGGAAGCGATGCCTCCCTACCAGGGGGGCGGAGACATGATCCGCTCGGTCACCTTCGCCAAGACCACCTACAACGTGCTCCCCTACAAGTTCGAGGCGGGCACGCCGACCATTGCCGGCGCGATCGGGCTCGCCGCCGCGATCGACTATCTCGGCGCGATCGGAAGGCAGAGGATCGCCGCACACGAGGAGGATCTGCTGGCCGACGCCACGGGCAAGCTCAAGGAGATCCCCGGCGTCTCGATCGTCGGCATGGCGCGGGAGAAGATCGGCGTCCTCTCCTTCGTCCTGGAAGGAGTTCACCCCCACGACATCGGGACCGTGCTCGACCGGGAGGGGATCGCGGTGCGCACGGGCCACCATTGCGCGCAGCCCGTCATGGAATTCTACGGGATCCCCGCCACCGCCCGGGCCTCCTTCGGTCTCTACAACACGCGCGAGGAAGTGGATGCCCTGGTCGCCGGGATCCACAAGGTCATCCGGATGTTCAGATGAACGACCTGCGCGACCTGTACCAGGAGGTCATTCTCGACCACTCGAAGCGGCCGCGGAACTTCCAGAAGCTCTCCGCGGCGAACCGCCAGGCAGAGGGATACAACCCTCTTTGCGGCGACCGCGAGACCGTGTATGTCCAGCTCGAGGACGATGTGGTCCGGGACGTCAGCTTTCAGGGAGCCGGCTGCGCGATCTCGACTGCCTCGGCCTCGCTCATGACCGAATCCGTCAAGGGGAAGACCCGGCCCGAGGCGGAGGCGCTCTTCGAGAAGTTCCATGACCTGATCACCGAGGAGTCGCCCTCGAGAGACGGCGGACCGGAGTTGGGTAAGCTCGAGGTCTTCTCGGGCGTGCGCGAATACCCGGTGCGGATCAAGTGCGCCACGCTCCCCTGGCACACGTTGAAGGCCGCCCTGCGGGGAGAGGTAGAAACCGTCTCGACCGAACTCTCCGAGGGACCCAAGGCGGAGAGTGGAGGAGCCTGATCGTGAGAATGCAGAAGGAAGTCACGACGACGCGCGAGATCGAGGCCACCGAGATCCCGAGCGGAACGAAGATCCGGATCGCCGAGGGGACGCCGCTCGCGATCACCCAATCGCTCGGCGGCAGCTACACGGTCCTGACCCCCCACGGCTCCATGGCGCGCGTGGATGGCCGAGACGCCGACGCGATCGGAGAAGAGGCCGCGGCCTCCAACGAAGCGTCTGAGGCCGGCAAGACGACCGAGGAGCTCGCCTGGGAACAGTTGAAGACCTGTTACGACCCGGAGATCCCGGTCAACATCGTGGACCTGGGCCTCGTCTACAAGTGCGAGTTGACGGAGCTTCCGGAAGGGGGAAAGAAGGTCGAGGTCCGCTTCACGTTGACGGCGCCCGGCTGTGGAATGGGCGATGTGCTCCAGCAGGACATCGAAAAGAAACTCCTGGCGGTGCCGGGGATCCAGCAGGCGGAGGTCCAGGTGCTCTTTGATCCACCCTGGAGCATCGCCATGATGTCCGACGCGGCCAAGCTGCAGCTGGGGTTGATGTGACGAGGACCGACGGGAGCAGATCCTTCGCTTCGCTCAGAGCCTGCCCTGAGCGGGGAAGACGAAGCTCGGAGCAACGGGAGCAGATCCTTCGCTTCGCTCAGGATGACAAGGGGGGACGCGAAGGGATGACGGGCTGGTTCTGTCATTCTGAGGAGCGAAGCGGCGAAGAATCTGCCCCCCGTTGCCGGCTGGAGGGCTAGACGATGAAGATGAGCTCGCAAGAGGAGTACGGACTGCGGTGCCTGCTCCGGGTGGGACGAGAAGGCCCTGAGGGGAGCGTCACGATCGGCGAGCTCTCCCGCTCGGAGGGGATCTCGGAGCCAAACGTCGCCAAGATGATGCGGGTTCTCCGAAACGGAGGCTTCGTCCGGTCCACGCGCGGCCAGGCGGGCGGGTACACGCTCGCGCGCCCCGCAGAGAACATTCTCCTCGGTGAGGCCCTGGCCACTCTGGGCGGCAGGCTGTATGAGCCCTCCTTCTGCGACACCCACGCCGGACTCGAGCGCCTTTGCACGCACATGCCCGACTGCTCGATCCGCTCGGTTTGGAGGATGGTGCAGCAGGCCGTGGATCAGGTGCTCGGCAAGATCACGTTGAAGGACCTCCTCGTTTCCGAGAAGGAGATGAACGCCTGGCCGGAGACGCGCCCGGGAACAGTCAGCCTGCCGACGATCTCGCAGCACGCATGGCCAGGACGCGAAGCGTAGGCCGGAGAGCCTGACGAGGCGATCTCGTACCGAAGCTCGTGCCGTTTCTCCTGTGCGCCCTCGCGACCCTTCTCGCTTCGGGCGCCAAGGCCGCGGCGACGCACCCTCCTATCGAGCGGGCTCACGCCGTTTTTGAGTCGGGCAGAAGCGCCCGGGAAATCCCGATCGAGGTGGGAGGCTCCGGTCTCCTTTTCGTTCGGGCCCGCGTCTCTGGCACGTCCTTCTGGTTCCTGCTCGATACAGCCTCCCCTTCGATCTTCGGCGAGCGGCAGGCGACGCGGCTGGGGCTCCTTCCCGAAGCAACCTCTCCGCCCGCGGGACGCGGCGAGAGGAAATCTTCGATCAGCGCGCTGCGCAACCTGACCGTCGAGTTGCCCGGCGTTTCCCTGACGCAGTCAGCGGTCTCGAGCTTTGACGTCACGCCGCTCCAAACCGCTCTGGGCCACACCGTGGACGGAGTCCTGGGGACTCCTTTTTTTTCCCGCTTCGTTGTTTCCATCAACGTCGAGGCGAAGGTCCTGGAGCTTTTCGAACCCCCTGCCAATCCTCAGGAGGAAAAAGGGGGCGCGCTCCCGATCTCCCTGGACGGGGGTCTTCCCTATGTCGAGGCCACGATCAGCCTGCCCGGGCATCCGCCGCTTTCGGGAAGGTTTCTGATCGATACGGGGGCGGACATCGCCGTCCTGCTCTATTCCCCTTTCGTCGACAAACACGGCCTGCTCGACTCCTCCCCCAAAGCGGTCCCGGAGACAGCGGGAACGAAGGGCGACAGCATGGAGGCGGTCTGCCGCGCGGAGAGTCTTCGTCTCGCGCGTCTCGTTCTCCGGCAGCCCCTGGTCACGCTCTCCCGCTCGAGGGAGGGAAGGCTCGCCGACCCGCGCCACGCGGGGCTGATCGGGGCCGAAGTCCTGCGCCGGTTCCAGATCGCTTTCGACTACTCGCGCAGACGAATGACGCTGCGTCCGAACTCGCATTTCCCCGAAACCTTCGACTACGACGCCAGTGGCTTAACCCTTCAGGCGCAGGGACCGGACCTGAGCACGTTCGAGATCCGGCGCGTGCTCCCCGAATCGCCCGGGGCGCAAGCGGGGCTCCAGACAGGCGACGTGCTGCTCGCGCTGGATGGCCGGCCCGTCAAGGAGCTCACCCTCCAGGGGGTCCGCCAGCTCCTCCGGGAGGCCGGAAAGGAATACGCGCTCTCGGTCTTCCGCCAACGACAGATTCTCCAGGTCCGCCTGAAGTGCCGGCGGCTCCTCTAGGAAGACAGAAATGGCCGGAACGGAACGCTCCCCGCGCTTCTCTGTCGTGATCCCCGCTTACAACGAGGAGAAGTTCCTGCTGCGCCTCCTCGATTCAATCGACACGGCCCGCTCGGCATACTCTCGGGGCGCAAACGGCATCGAGCTCATCGTGGCCGACAACCTCTCGACCGACGGCACCGCCCGTGTCGCGGCCGCGCGCGGTTGCCGCGTCGTTACCGTGGAGAAGCGAGTGATCGCCGCGGCGCGCAATGGCGGCGCCCGGGCCTCTTCAGGCGAGATCCTCTGCTTCGTGGATGCGGACATGCGGATCCACCCGCAGACATTTGACACTATCGATCGGGCTCTCTCGGCCGGCCGCATCATCGGCGGGGCCACGGGGGTGAGACTCGAGCGTTGGTCGGCTGGTATCGCAGTCGCCTACGCGATGATCGTGCCCTGGGTCTGGCTGATCGGCATCGACACCGGGGTCGTCTTCTGCCGCCGCGAGGACTTTGTCACCGTGCGTGGCTACGACGAGAATCGCCGCCTCGCCGAGGACGTGGCTTTCCTGCTGGCGCTCAAGCGCCTCGGCCGATCCCGCGGCCAGCGCCTGACGAGGCTGAGGTCCGCCCACGCGCTCGCCTCACTGCGCAAGTTCGACGAGTTCGGCGACTGGCACTACGTGACGATGATGCCGAAGCTGGCACTGCACCTGCTGCTGCGCCGCGGCACATTCGACGACTTTGCCGACCTTTACTGGTACCGCCCGAACCGCTGATCGGCCGATAATCCCCCGCCGTGCGGATCCTCTTGCTCGCGGCCGAGGCGACTCCGCTCATCAAGGTGGGAGGCCTGGCCGACGTCGCCGGCTCGCTGCCCAAGGCGCTCCAGGAACTGGGGCACGAGGTCCGGGTCGCGATCCCGGGTTATGGCTCGATCGACTGGCCACGGTTTGCACCCGCCTTGCGTGCGCGCTTTGAGATCCCGCACGCGGCCGGACCGCAGCAGGCAGAGGTCTACGAGGTCTCCCGCGGCGGCGTCACCTTCTGGCTCCTGACCGGCCCTCCCATCCCGAAAGACCACCGCGTGTACGGCGCGGGAATCGAGGAGGACGGCCCGAAGTTCATTTTCTTTTCGCTCGCGGCGCTTGCCGCCTGCCGCCCGCTCGACTTCCGGCCCGATGTCCTTCATGCCAACGACTGGCATGCCGGCGCGGCCGTGCACTGGCTCTCGACGGCCGGCCGCACCGACGATTTCTTCCGCCCGGTCGCTTCGCTCTTGACGATCCACAACCTGCCCTACACAGGCCGGGGGGCCGGCCGGTTCCTGAACGACTACGGATTGGCCGCCCCGCAGAGGCTGCTCGCCCTGCCAGACTGGGCGCGCGATTCACCGCTCGCCTTAGCGCTTCTCTCGGCCGACATGCTTTCGACGGTGAGCCCCACCTATGCCCGGGAGATCACGACGCCCGAGTTCGGCCATGGCCTCGACGGAATCCTGCGGGCTCGCCAGGACCATCTGGCCGGAGTGTTGAACGGAATCGACGCCGACCTCTGGAACCCGGCAACCGACGGGGCGATCGCCGCGCGGTACGACGCGGAGACTTTCGCCGCGCGCGCCCGAAACAAGGAGGCCCTGCAGAAAGAGGCGGGGCTCCTGCTCTCCGAGCAGGCGCCGCTGCTCGCGGCGGTCTCCCGGCTCGACCGCCAGAAGGGCTTCGAGATCGCCGGCCCCGGAGTGCGTCGCTGGCTCGACACGGGAGGGCAGTTCGTTCTGCTGGGGACCGGCGATCCGGCGATCGAGTACGAGATGGCGCTGATCGAAAACGCCTACCCCGGCCGGGCCAGCGTCCGTCTGCGGTTTGACTCCGTCTTCGCCCGCCGCATCTATGCAGGTACCGATGCCCTGCTGATTCCTTCGCGGTACGAGCCGTGCGGCCTGACCCAGATGATCGCCATGCGCTATGGCGCGGTTCCGGTTGTCCGCCGCACGGGGGGCCTGGCGGACACCGTGATCGACGCGAGCGATACGGAAAGCGGGACCGGGTTTCTCTTCGGCCCGTTCGACCCGGAGGCCCTCGGACAGACGCTCGAACGCGTCCGCGGGGTGTATTCTGCCCCGGCATGGAAAGATCTTCAAAGACGGGGGATGCGCACGGATTTTTCCTGGTCTGCCTCCGCTCGAGACTACGTGAGCCTCTACCGGCTGGCGCTGGCCCATCGCGGCAAGCCGGCCACGCACGGCCCACGGCCGTGAGGAAGTAACGCATGAAGACCCGCGCGGTCATCCTCGCGGGAGGCGAAGGCTCGAGACTTTCCGTCTTGACGGACAAGCGGGCCAAGCCCGCGGTTCCCTTCGCGGGCAAGTACCGGATCATCGATTTCACGCTTTCCAACTGCGTGAACTCCGGCATCTTCGACATCATGATCCTGACGCAGTACCGCCCCCACTCCTTGATCGAGC
>JBOGJN010000340.1:0-2933 GCA_050745445.1 Thermoanaerobaculia bacterium | reverse complement strand
GATCACCCCATTCGACCACTGCGGGCCTCGGCCGGCAATGGGACCTTGGTCAGCGACTTTACCAGATGTTCGTGTTCGATCACCGAGGAGATCCCCATCAACAAGCTCACGGCGGTTCTTGTCGTGCTCTACCGGTATTCGCCGCTCCACAGGGTTTCCAGGAACTTCTCGTACGGGAGAATCGCGATCTCACCGGTCTTTCGCGAGCGCGGCTCCAGACAGACGCAGAGATAACGCTTTAGCTTCTTCTCCTCGGCGAGCGCCCGCAGGGATTTCAGATCCTGGGGCGACACACTCTCTTTGGACTTGACTTCGACGGCCGTGTGATCCCCGAGGATGAAATCCACCTCGAACCCCGAGGTCGACCGAAGGTCTATGACCTGCTCGACACATCGGTGTACAAGTCGAGCACGCGATGGACCCACTCATGGTTCGGTGCATTCACTGACGGCATAGTCGTCATATGTCATCCCATATGACGTTACTTGTCAAGCGCTTCTGGCCGGGAGCGCCAGGGCCCCGGCACGTCCCCGCGTTCGAACTGCTCCCGTGACTTACAGCAGCGACTTGATCAGGTGTTCGATCAACTGTTCGAGCGGAACGACGGTCAGTATCAGCGGCAGCAGGGGGGCGACGGTTATGAGCGCGAGCCTCGTCGCGATCTCCAGCGAGAACGGGACGGGGCGCATCGCTTTGACGAGCGCATAGCTGTTTCCGAGGTCGGCCAGCGACTGGATGTCGGCGCTCCCGATGAGTGCCTCGCCCGAGGGCGCGCGGCCGCGGATCCACTTGTCGTCGAACTGCCGGACGTAGCGGTTGGCCAGCAGGCCGTACTCGCGCAGGCCCTGCTTCTTCGACCGCACGAGGCGCGGAGTGAACACGGCGAGTGGGGCGAGGGTGAACACGACGCAGAGCAGGATGAGGCCGGCGGCGTCCACCTCAAACGCCAGCAGGCTTTTCCCCTCGTGGAGAATCCGGCTGGCGATGACTCCGGCGAGCATCGCGCCCTGGGCAAAGAGGATCGGCCCGAATCCATAGGCGCTCTTGCCCAGGAACCCCAGTCCGCCGGCTCGATCCGGGTGTGTCGGTGTAAGCTGCAGGTTCAGCTTCGAAACCCGCCACACAAGCCCGAACCAGAGCAGCAGCCGGAAAAACCACTGCAACGTCGTGAACTGGAAGATCGGGATGCTCACGAACGCGTACCAGTAGCCGGCGGCGGTCAGGCGCAGGCCCGAGTCTCCCGGGGTCGCGTACCAGGTCGCCCGGTCGAGCGCGACCTGCGAACGCCACAGCCAGTGGCCGACCGTATAGACGAAAACGAGCAGGCCGATTTCGATCGCCACCGAGCTGCGCAGCCGCATCGTCCACGCGATCGCCGCGTCGAGCTTTGGCTTCTCGTCCGAAAGGACGATGCCGCGCTCGACGAGCTGCCGGACCGCCGGCCGGAGAGCCTGATCGACGACTCGCTCGGCGAGGATCAGGATCGGGAGGGCGATCAAGAACCGAACGTGCGCCTCGACGTCGTGCAGGAACGGGACCCCGTTGCCGGCGCCGGCCAGACGTCCGCCAGCCGCCGAGAGCAGGACCAGGGGCAGCCACCCGATTTCGATGACCAGGAGGATCCGCAGCCGCGTCAGTTCGAGCGGCGGCCGAGCCGGCCGCAAGCGCGCGGAGAGCCAATGGAGAGGCCCGCCGAGCGCCAGCGAGAAGTCGGGCGAATTGTCCATGGGATCCATTCTGCTCTTATGAGGCTACACGATCGGCGAGGCCGTGGGACTTTGACGCGCCGGCATGGAGTCTCAGGATAGTACACTCCAGCGTTTTCGAACGACCGAACGGAGGACTGCAATGAAGACGGACCGCCTCGTGAAGGAAATTCTCGTTGCCCTGGCGGCTCTCGGCCTCGCTCTTCCGGCCCGGGCGCAGGAGCAGGTCAGCAAGGAAGACTTCCCCGCCCCGAAGAAGAACTACTCGCCCTACGTGGACCAGCACTTTCCTAACCGTGTGTTCTGGGGCGACACGCACCTGCACACGTCCTATTCCACCGACGCCGGGATGGTGGGTTGCCGGCTCGGGCCGAATGAGGCCTACCGTTTCGCGCGCGGCGAGGTGGTGTCGAGCAACACCGGCCAGCCGGTCAAGCTCCCGCGGCCCTACGATTTCCTCGTTGTGACCGATCACTCTGAGAACCTCGGCCTCGCGCCGATGATCGTGACCTCCGATCCGATCCTCTTGAAGACAGAAGTCGGCAAGATATGGCACGACATGGTGAAGGCGGGAAAAGGCTTCGAGGCTTTCGGCGACTGGGTGAGAAGGGGCAGCACGACCGGCAAAGACCCCATCAACAGCCCCGAGATGATGCGCGCGGCGTGGACGGACATCCTCAAGGCCGCCGAACGCTACAACGAGCCGGGCAGGTTCACGGCCTTCATCGGCTACGAATGGACCTCGACTCCCAACGGCAACAATCTCCACCGCAACGTGATTTTCCGCGACGACACGCGGCTCGCCAGTCAGGTTGTGCCATTGACGGCTTACGACAGCCCCGATCCCGAGGGGCTGTGGAAATGGATGCAGGCGTACGAGCAGAAGACCGGCGGCCGCGTGCTGGCCATTCCGCACAACGGCAACCTCTCGAACGGCCGCATGTTCATGGTCGAGACGATGAGTGGCAAGCCGTTCGACCGCGCCTACGCCGAGACGCGCGCCAGGCGTGAGCCGCTCCTCGAGGTGACGCAGCCCAAGGGAACGAGCGAGACGCATCCGTCCCTCTCGCCCGACGACGAGTTCGCCGGCTTCGAGGTCTGGGACAAGTCGAACCTCGGCGGTACGGAGGCCACAACCAAACAGATGCTGCCGGGCAGCTACGCCCGCTCCGCGCTCAAGACGGGGCTGGCCCTCGAGCAGAAGCTGGGCGTCAACCCGTTCAAGTT
>JBOGJN010000339.1:0-49587 GCA_050745445.1 Thermoanaerobaculia bacterium | reverse complement strand
TCGTGGACGGCACAGGCGCTCCGTGGTTCCTCGCCGACGTCGCCGTGCGGGATGGCCGCATCGTCGCCGTTGGTTCTCTCGCCGGCCGACCCGCGAAGCGCCGAATCGACGCGCGGGGGCTCATCGTGGCGCCGGGTTTCATCGATCTCTTGGGCCAGTCGGAATACAACGTGCTGGTCGATCCGCGCGCGGCCTCCAAGGTCACGCAGGGGATCACGACGGAGATCACGGGCGAAGGAGAGTCGATCGCGCCGATCGACGAGAAGATGATCGCGGAGAACCGTGACATCTACCAGAAGTACGGCGTCTTCCCGGACTGGAAGACGCTGGAGGGCTACTTCCAGACACTCGAGCGACGGGGCATCGGGATCAACCTCGGAACCTTCGTCGGCTCGGGGGGCCTGCGCGCCATGGTCATCGGCCGGGAGAACCGGCCGGCCTCTGCCGAAGAGCTCGCGCGGATGGAGGCGCTGGTCGACCAGGCGATGCGCGAAGGGGCGCTCGGCGTCTCTTCCTCCTTACAGTACATCCCGAACATCTACTCCTCGACGGAGGAGCTGATCGCACTCGCCAGGGTCGCCGCGCGCTACGGCGGGGCTTATTTCACCCACCAGCGCTCGGAGTCCAACCGCATCGACGCCTCGATGGACGAGGTCTTCCGGATCGCGAAGGAGGCGGGCATCCGCACGCAGATCTGGCACCTGAAGACCGCCTATGAGCCGAACTTCGGGCGCATGCCCGAGATCCTGAAGAAGATCGAGGACGCGCGCGCCGCCGGCATCGACGTGGCCGCCAACCAGTACCCCTGGAACCGCGCCTCCAACGGCGTCGACGCCTGTCTGCCACCCTGGGTGCGGGAGGGGGGCCGGGAGGCGCTCTTGAAGCGTCTGACCGATCCGGCCACGCGAGCCCGCGTCAAAGAGGACATGGCGCGGGAGACCAGGGAATGGGAGAACCAGTGGATGGGAGCGGGCGGCGCCGAAGGCGTCATGGTCGCCGAGGTGCTCTCGGAAAAGCTCAAGCCCTACGAAGGGAAGACCGTGGCGCAGATCGCTACGGCCGAGAAGAAGGACCCCCGCGATGTCGTCATCGACATCGTGCTGGCCGATCGGGCCGCGGCCTCCTGCATCATCGCGATCATGGACGAGAAGGACGTGCGGACGGCTCTCGCTCACCCGCTCGTTTCCTTCGACTGCGATTCGCAGGCCAAGGCAACCGACGGGCCCTTTTCGAAGGAGACCTCTCACCCCCGAGGCTGGGGCTCCGCGGCTCGCATCCTCGGCTACTACGTGCGCGAGGAGAAGGTGCTGCGCCTGGAGGAAGCCGTCCGCAAGATGACCTCCTTCGCCGCCGAAGCGGCGGGCATCCCGGACCGGGGGCTCGTCAAGGTCGGCTTCTGGGCGGACCTGACGCTCTTCGATCCGCAGACGGTGAATGCACGCGCCACTTTCGAGAAGCCGAACCAGTACAGCGAAGGAATCCCCTATGTCGCCGTCAACGGCGTCCTCGTCGTCGACGGCGGGAAGCTGACCGGCGCGAAACCGGGCAAGCCGCTGCGCGGCCCGGGCTACCGGCCGTAGACTGATATATAGTGGTATATATCATGACTACGGCGAAGATCTTCCGGAACGGCAGAAGCCAGGCGGTTCGTCTTCCCAAGGAGTTTCGGTTCGAGGGCGACGAGGTCATCATCCGCCGCGATGGCAAGCACGTGATCCTAGAGCCCAAGAAGCGGCGCAGCTGGCCCAAGGGCTACTGGAAGAGCTGGGGTCGCGTGCCCGCCGATTTCGCGGCGCCACCGCCGTTGCCCTCCGCCCGCATCTCGATCGACTTCGACGAAGCGTGAGGTTTCTCCTCGACACCGACACCTGCGTCTTTGCGATCAAGCGGTGGCCGGCTGTCAGGACCCAGCTCGAGCGGCTATCCCCGGACGATCTGGGCGTCAGTTCAATCACTCTGGCGGAACTCCTCTTCGGTGCTGCCAAGAGCAGCCGTCCGGAGCACACGCGCGCGAGCGTCGCTGCCTTCCTGCGGCCATTTGAGATCCTACCCTTCGACCAAGACGCGGCAGCCGCCTACGCCGATACCCGGCTCCAACTGGAGCGGGCCGGTCGCCCCATCGGTGAACGCGATCCGCTGATCGCCTCGATCGCGCGGTCCCGCCGACTGACGGTCGTGACCCATAATGTGCGGGAGTTCTCCCGGGTCGCTGGCCTGACCGTCGAGGACTGGGCGGAGTAACCCCGCTTCTTCAGACCGCAGACCAGCCAGGCGCACCGGCTTACCGCCCGGCTCTGAGCAGCTTCTCGCCCAGGATCCGTAAGCGCCGGGGCAACTTCTTCCGAACGAGACCGAACTGATCGACGGCGTACTTCTGAATGAGCGCCATGGCTTCATCGACCGAGTCGGTGAAGAGAAGCAGGTCCAGGTCCCCGGCGTCGATCGTGCCGACCCGGACCATCTCGTTTAAGAGGTTCTGGAGCGGGCGCCAGTAGTCCTTCGCGATCAAGACGACCGGAAAGCTCTCGATCTTTCTCGTCTGGATGAGGGTCAGCGCCTCGAAGAGCTCGTCCATCGTGCCCAGACCCCCGGGCAGGACGACGAAGGCGTAGGAGTACTTGACGAGCATGACCTTGCGCACGAAGAAGTGCTGAAAGGTCACCGAGCGGTCGAGGTACGGATTCAACTTCTGTTCGGTCGGCAGCACGATGTTGCATCCGACCGAGCGGCCGCCGGCCTCCTTGGCGCCGCGGTTGGCCGCCTCCATCAGGCCGGGCCCGCCGCCCGTCATGACCGTGAAGCCCATCCGCGCCAGGCGCCCTCCCACGGCCCGGGCCAGCGCATAGTAAGCATGGCCCTCCAGGAAACGCGCGGACCCGAAAACCGTCACACAAGGACCGACGAAGTGAAGCGCACGAAACCCCTTGACGAACTCCGCCAGGAACTTCAGGGCGGACAGGAGTTCGCTCTTTCGCGGACGTGGCCCCTGCAGGAAGTGCCGCTCGACCGTGCGCGGACCCTGCCCGGCGTTGTGCTCGGCAGAGATCACGGGTTCAGGAGACCTCATCGGCGCGGATCTCTGTGTCGGCGTCTTTCGGGAGGCAGGCTCCGCGGCCGGGCAGCCCGCCTACGCCCGAGCCCGCCGCGCCACGGAGAGGCGCGCCTCTGCAAGGGCAAGCTGCGCGCGCAAGTCTTCGACCGACTCGCGGGAGGCCGTCTTTAAAGCCTCCTCCGCGCTGGACCGGTCCACCTCGGCTCTGGCAACGTCGATCTGGCCGCGGCCTTCCGCCAGATCCGCGAGGACAGAGACCCGATCGCCGGAAACCTCGGCAAACCCCGAGGAGAGGGCGAAGGCCTCTGCCTCCGCGCCGTGCCTGTAAGACAGGACTCCCGTCTTCAAGAGCGTGATGAGTGGCGCGTGTCCCGGCAGGACCCCGACATAACCGAGCTCTCCGGGCAGCTCGACGGAGTCGGCCTCCGTCTCCACCACCTTCTTCTCGGGAGTCACCACGACGAGCTTCAACTTCATAAGGGCCATCCTAGCTGGAAGAGGACGTAGGACGAAGGACGTAGGAGAAAAGGAAAAAGACTTCGTCCTACCTCCTAGGTCCTACGTCCTACCACCTACGTCCTACCACCTACGTCCTCGTCTAAAACGTGCTCTGAATGACGCCGCCGTCTACCGCAAGGGAGGCGCCTGTCAAGTAGCTGGCCCGCTCGCTGCAAAGAAAGGCCACGACATCGCCGATTTCCTCGGGCTGTGCGTAGCGGCCGAGCGGCACGGACTTCTGGACTCTCGCCGCGTACTCTTCGACCGAAATCCCTTCCTCCCTCGACCGGATCTCATTCAAGTGCGTCTGCCGGTCCGTCAGGACATGACCAGGAAGCACGGCGTTGACCAGGACGCCGTCGCCCGCGAATTGGTTCGACATGGTCTTGGTCAGAGCCGAGAGGCCGGCCCGCAGCGTCGAGGAGACGGTCAAGAGATCGATCGGCTGCTTTGCGGCCAGCGAGGTTAAGTGGACGATCCTGCCCCACCGGCGCTCCCGCATCGACGGCAGCACGAGCCGGCAGAGACGCACGACGTTCAAGAGAGTCGAGTCGATGCCCTCTCTCCACTGGTCTTCGGTCAGATCGAGAAACCGCGCGGCCGGAGGCCCTCCCGTGTTCGTCACCAGGATGTCCACCGGTCCCCACTGCTCGACCGTGGCACGGTGCCAGGCCTCCAGATCCTCCAGTTTCGCCACGTCGCAGGGGGAGGCGAGCAGTTCGCCTTGGGGCACCGCCGCGGCGATCTCCCTCCAGGCCCGTTGGAGGGGTTCGGCGGTTCTGCCGCAGATCGAGACGCGGCAGCCCTGACGGGCCAGCGAGAGCGCAACGGCCTTGCCGATGCCTTTGCTCGAGGCTGCGACCATGGCCACGCGGCCCGCGATCCTCAGATCCATGGCGCTTGCCTGCTTACGCGACCTGAGCCAGCCTCTGAGCATTCTCGCGAGCCTCCTCGATTGTGCCCACCATGTAGAAGGCCTGTTCCGGCATGTCGTCGCACTTGCCCTCGACGATTTCTCGGAAGCCCTTGATCGTGTCGGCGATCTTCACGTAGCGCCCTTCGTGACCGGTAAATTGCGCCGCGACAAAGAACGGCTGTGAGAGAAATCGCTGGATCTTGCGCGCCCGGGCAACGGCGAGTTTGTCGTCCTCGGAGAGCTCGTCGATGCCCAGGATCGCGATGATGTCCTGCAAGTCCTTGTACTTCTGGAGCACCGCCTGGACCGCGCGCGCGACCATGTAGTGCTCTTCCCCGACGAGACGCGGCGTCAGGATTTTCGAGGTCGAGTTGAGCGGATCGACCGCCGGGTAGATCCCGAGCTCCGCAATCTGGCGCGAGAGAACCGTTGTCGCATCCAGGTGCGCGAAGGCCGTTGCCGGCGCCGGGTCGGTCAGGTCATCGGCCGGAACGTAGATCGCCTGGACGGAGGTGATGGATCCCTTCTTGGTCGAGGTGATCCGCTCCTGAAGCTCCCCCATCTCGGTCGCGAGGTTGGGCTGATAGCCGACGGCCGAGGGCATGCGGCCGAGCAACGCCGACACCTCCGAGCCCGCCTGGGTGAAGCGAAAGATGTTGTCGATAAAGAGAAGCACGTCCTTGCCTTCCGTGTCGCGGAAATACTCGGCCACGGTCAAGCCAGTCAGCCCCACCCGCAGGCGCGCGCCGGGGGGCTCGGTCATCTGGCCGTAGATCAACGCCGCCTTGGACTTGCCCGGGTCTCCGGGCGTGATGACGCCCGACTCCGTCATCTCCAGGTACAGGTCGTTGCCCTCGCGCGTGCGCTCGCCGACGCCCGAAAAGACGGAGAAGCCGCCGTGCTGCATGGCAACGTTGTTGATCAGCTCCATGATGATGACGGTCTTGCCCACACCGGCGCCGCCGAAGAGGCCCGTCTTGCCTCCCTTGGAATAGGGCTCCAGAAGATCGACGACCTTGATCCCCGTCTCGAACATTTCGACCTCGGTCGACTGCTCCTCGTAGCTGGGCGGCTCCCGGTGAATCGGCCAGCGCTCCGCGGCCTTGACCGGGCCCAAGCCGTCCACGGGCTCGCCAACGACGTTCAAGATGCGGCCGAGCGTCTCGCGCCCGACGGGCACCGAGATCGGCCCGCCCGTGTCCACCGCGGCCATGCCGCGCACCATCCCGTCGGTGGGCTTCATCGCGATGCAGCGTACGCGGTTCTCGCCCAGGTGCTGCGCCACTTCCGCAATCACGTCGATCGAAACCCCCGTCGCCTTGCCCTCGTCCTGGACCGCGACCGCATTGTAGATCGCCGGAAGGCGGCCCTCCGGAAACTCCACGTCCAGGACGGGGCCGATGATCTGCACGACCCGCCCGATATTCTGCTCAGCCATTGTCTCCCTCTTACTCCAGGGCCGCCGCGCCCGAAACGATCTCGATCAGTTCCTTGGTGATCCGCGCCTGGCGGGCGCGGTTGTAGGTCAGCGTCAAGGAGTCGATCATGTCGCCGGCGTTTCGCGAGGCCGCGTCCATGGCCGTCATCCGGGCCCCTTGCTCGGCCGCCGCAGATTCCAGAAGCGTCAGGAAGATCCCGAACTCGAGATGGCGCGGCAAGAGCCTGGCGAGAATCGTCTCCGCGTCCGGCTCGAAAATGTATTCGGGCGGGCTTGCCGCCGGTGCGCCCGTGAGCTGCCCCCGGGAAATCGGAAGGATCTTCTCCGTGCGCACGATCTGCGTGATGACCGACTTGAACTCGTTGTAGACGACGTAGACGGCGTCGATCCGAGCGGCCGAAAACGCCTCCGCCAGCTCCCCCGCGATCCCCCGGGCCTCAAGAAAGGTCACGCGCGCGAAGATGCCGGGATACGCCTTCGGCGCGAGCGGGGTCTTGCGCCGCTTCCAGTAATCGAGCGCCTTCTTCCCGATCGGCAGGATCGTCACGGCCTCCCACCGCGTTTCCCGCGCGAGCAGCGCGTTCACGGCTCGGTGGATGTTCGCGTTGAAGGCGCCGCAGAGCCCCTTGTCGCCGGCCACGACCAGCAGCAGGATGTTCTTCTCTTCGCGCTCCGAGAGCAGAGGATGCTGCAGCTCGGCCGCGCGCGAAGTGACCGAGGCGAGCACGTTGCGCAGGACCTTGGCGTAAGGACGCGCCGCGATGACGCGGTCCTGCGAGCGCCGGAGCCTCGCCGCGGCGACAAGCTTCATCGCCTTTGTGATCTGCTGCGTGTTCTTGACCGACCGCAGGCGCCGCCGGATGTCAATCAAAGAAGCCATGAACTCAAATTCGAATTTCGAATTTCGAATTTCGAATTTCCGTTAGGCGGCCACCGCATCCGCGTTGTCCTTGACAAAGCGCTCTTTGAAGACCGCAATCGCGGCGGCCAGCGCCTCGTCGGTCGCTTTTTCGAGTTTCCCCGTCGCGACGATCGCCGAGAGGATCTCCCGATGCTCGCTCTTCAAGAACGGGTGGAGCCCCGCCTCGAAGGCTCGGACGGCGTCGACCCGCAGCGAGTCGAGATACCCCCTGGTGCCGGCGTAAATCGAGGCGATCTGCAGCTCCACGTCCACCGGCTGGAACTGCGCCTGCTTCAAGACCTCGACTAACCGCTGGCCGCGGGCAAGCTGCGCCTGCGTCGTCTTGTCCAGATCGGAGCCGAACTGTGCGAAGGCCGCGAGCTCCCGAAACTGCGCCAGATCCAGGCGCAGCGTCCCGGCCACCTGCTTCATGGCCTTGATCTGGGCATTGCCGCCCACGCGCGAGACCGAGAGGCCCACGTTGACGGCGGGGCGCACGCCCGAGTAGAAAAGGTCGGTCTCCAGATAGATCTGTCCGTCCGTGATGGAGATGACATTGGTCGGGATGTAGGCCGAGACATCGCCCGCCTGCGTTTCGATAATGGGCAGAGACGTGAGCGAGCCGCCGCCGTTCTCCTCCGAGAGCTTGGCGGCGCGCTCGAGCAAGCGCGAGTGAAGATAGAAGACGTCTCCTGGATACGCCTCGCGCCCCGGCGGCCGGCGCAAGAGAAGCGAGATCTCCCGATACGACGCCGCGTGCTTGGACAGGTCGTCGTAGATCGTCAGGGCGTGCTGCCGGTTGTAGAGAAAGTACTCCCCCATCGCGCAGCCCGCGTAGGGGGCGACGTACTGCATCGGCGCGGGCTCCGAGGCGGTCGCCGAGACCACGATCGTGTGCTCCATGGCCCCATGCTCTTGGAGGGTCTTGACGACCTGGGCCGTCGTGGACTTTTTCTGGCCGATCGCCACGTAGATGCAGATCAAGCCTTTGCCTTTCTGGTTGATGATCGTGTCCAGGGCCACGGCCGTCTTTCCCGTCTGGCGGTCCCCGATGATCAACTCGCGCTGTCCACGGCCAATCGGAATCATGGTGTCGATCGCCTTCAACCCCGTCTGCACCGGCTCCCGGACGGGTCGCCGGTCGATGACGCCGGGGGCCGTGCGCTCCAGGGGATAGAACTGCGTCGTCGCAACGGGACCCTTGCCGTCGATCGGGCGTCCCAGGCCGTCCAGGACGCGCCCGACCATCGCCTCGCCGACGGGCACCTGAATGATCCGGCCGGTGCGGCGCACTTCCTGCCCTTCCGACACCTCGCGGGACTCGCCCAGAAGCACAACGCCGACGTTGTCCTCTTCGAGGTTGAGCGCGAGTCCATACAGATCGTGGCCGAAGTCCACCAGCTCCCCCGCCATGGCCTTCTCCAGACCATAGACGCGGGCGATGCCGTCCCCCACCGAGAGCACCGTGCCGACTTCGGCCACGTCGATCGCCTTCTCGTAACCGGCGAGCTGCTGTTTCAAGATCTCCGTGATTTCGTCTGCTTTGATCTGCATCTCTAAGCCTTCGCGGTCTCGGTGACCTGTTCCCGGAAGCGCTCGACGGCGTGCGCCGCGGAGGCATCGAACACCTCACCGCCGATGCGCGCCACGAACCCGGCAAGAATCTTTGGATCGACGTCCACTTGCAAACGCACGCGCCGGCCCGCCACGCGGGAGAGGACCTCCGCGATCCGCTTCTGCTGCGCGGGGCCCAGTTTCGAGGCCACCGTGACGCGCCCCGCGACGACGCCGCGTTTGCGGTCGTATTCCTCTCGGAGACCCGACAGAATCTCCGCGACTTGCAGGAGGCGGCGGTTGCCGAGGACGACCTCGAAGAAGCGATGGCCAAACGCCGCGAGCCCGGCGCGCCGCACAAGCGCCGCGAGCACCTTGCGCTTGGCCTCCAGCGGCACGGCGGGCACGCCAAAGAAAGCCCGTAGCCGCGTATCTGCCGAAAGGGCTTGAGCGACCGCCCGCGCCTCCTCTAGGAACCCCTCCACATCGAAGCCCGGAGGCGCCGTCTGCAGAAAAGCACCGGCATAACGCCGGGCCAGGGGCGTCATGCTCGCTCCGCCAGCTGCCGGAGGCTTTCCTCAAAGAGCCGCCGGCGGTCCTCCTCGGTCATCTCGCCCGCCAGAAGCTGGCGAGCGGCCGAGCTGGTCAGATCCGCCGCGGCCTGGCGCAGTTGTGCCTTAGCCGCCGCCAGTCGCCGCTCGATCTCCTGCTCGGCCTCGCGGCGCACACGCTCGGACTCCTGGTCCGCTCTTTCCAGAAGGCTTGCGCGCGCCGCCTCACCCTCGGCGACGCCCCGGGCGCGGATTTCTTCTAGCTCCCGGTCCACGCGCGCCAGGCGCTCGTGGATCTGGGTCTCAAGACGGGCGGCTTGCGCCCGGCGCTCCTGCGCCTGACGCAATCGCTCCGCGATGTCCTGCTGACGCTTGCGGAAGGCCTCGACGACCGGCCGCGCCACAAAGTGCAGGAGCACCGCGAGGAAGGCGACGAGGTTGGCAAGCTGCCAGATCCAGAGCGGGATGCCCAGGAAGTCCGCGACGCCCTCGGCCTCGAACAGCGCCGAAGGGGCAAGCAGGCTCACGCCGCGAGCTTCCGCCCGAGGATCTTCTCGGCCAGACCGCGGGCCAACTCGACAGCCCGTTGTGGCAGTTGCGCGGTCAAACCGGCTGCCTGAGACTCGATTTCGCTCCTGCCGCGCTCGACCGCCACGCCTGCGGCGGCTCGGGCATCCTCGAGCTTTTTCTCCAAGTGGGCTCCCCCCTCGGCCCGAAGCGCCTCCCGCTGCCGCAGGGCCTCACGGCGGGCGGCCGAGAGCGCCTGCTCGGCGCCAGACACGGTTCTGGCCAGTTCCTCCAGGCTCTCGGCGTGGACCTTGGCCGCAGTCTTTTCTTCAAGCTCCCGCTGCTCGAGAATTCCGGCCAGGGGAGAAAAGAGGTACTTCCTCAGGATCGCGTACGCGACCAGGAAGGCGAAGACGACGTAGAGAAAAGTGACATCGGGAGCTTTGATCATGTTCGGTAAAACCAAGGGATGGCCGTGATCACCTCCAAACGGTCACGGAAGCCGTGCAAGGACCTCAAGACGCGGGAGCCGCGGATCAATAACACAGTTGAGAGTCCTGAGTCGAGCGCAACGCAGCAAGGGAGCGGGTGCGCCGATGCACCGACCGACCGTACTATAAGTCGTTTACTATCAATTAGTTGTGCTAGTTCTGGGCGCCGGTAGCTCCACCAGATTTGAGGCCGGACGCTCTGCCATCTGGCAAGACCCCGCAAGATAGGCCCCCTCCTCAACTTTCAGAATGGGGGTCGAGAGATCGGCCGAGACACGGGCGCGAGGCAAGAGCTCGATCCGCTCGCTTGCGCGCACGGAGCCCTTCAGGGTGCCGTTGACCGAAACCCGCCGGACCTGGATGTCGGCCGAGACTTCCGCCTTCTCGCCGACGATGAGCTCACTGCCCGACCGAATCTTGCCTTCGAATCTTCCGTCAATGCGGAATGTCTGCTCGAAGGAGAGCTCCCCCTGAAAGTGGCTCCCCTCGTCAATAAACCCGTTCAGCGTGGCCCCATCCGATTTCATCTTCATCGGGAACCTCCTGCGGCGAAACCTGATCCTCGCCAGAAACGATCGGTCACGACTTCCCGCTCAAACGCTCGTAGAGCCGGATCAATTCGTCCTCGGAGCCAAAATACACCTCGATCCTACCTCCGAGGCCCCGACGGACGACGTGCACGCGCGCGCTCAGGCGGCGCGAAAGCTTCTCCTCCGCGTCCCGTGTGAAGGGGTCGCGCCGGTGCTCACGCGTAACTCTCGGGCCCGTGCAGATGGCCGCCACCCGTTTTTCCGTCTGGCGGACGGAGAGGGCTCGCCGGAGGATTTCATCGGCCAGCCTCTCCTGATCATCGGTGGAAGAAAGGGAGAGCAGCGCCCGAGCATGACCGGCCGAGATTGAGCCCTCCCGGACTTTCTCCCGTACGGAGACCGGGAGCTTCAAGAGTCGGAGGCTGTTAGCCACGGTTGCCCGATCCTTCCCGACCCGCCGGGCGACCTCCTCCTGGGTCAAGTGAAACTCCTCCCTCAAGCGGGCGTAGGCGCCGGCGGCGTCGAGCGGGTTCAAGTCCTCGCGCTGGAGATTCTCGACCAAGGCGATCTCCAGGAGCTCCCTGTCGGAGCGCTTTTCCCGAATCACCACCGGCACGCGCGAAAGCCCGGCCTGGGCCGCGGCGCGCCAGCGCCGCTCTCCGGCTACGATCTCGAACTTCTCCCCCCGCGGCACGACCAGCACCGGCTGCACGATCCCCTGCTCACGGATCGAGGCCACAAGCTCCGCCATTCCATCCGGGGAGAAGTCCCGCCGAGGCTGGAAGCGGCCCGGCACCAGGCGCTCGATTTCCACCTCCCGGACCAAGGTTCCACGTGGAACGTCCTCCCTGCCCGGCAGGAGAGCCGCGAGCCCTTTTCCAAGAACCTGCTTGCGGGTCATGCTGCGGCGCCTCTCCTCAAGAACTCGCGCGCCAGGGCCAAATACGCCTCCGAGCCTTTCGACTTGATGTCGTAGGCGAAGACCGGCTGGCCGAAGGAGGGAGCTTCCCCCAACCGGACGTTGCGCGGAATCACCGTTCTAAAGACCCGGTCTCCGAAATGCCGACGGATGTCCTCGGTCACCTGCCGGGCGAGGTTCGTGCGGTCATCATACATGGTCAAGAGGATCCCCTCGACTGCGAGAAACGGGTTGAAGGCGAGCCGCACCCGGTTTACCGTCTCTAAGAGCTCCGAGAGCCCCTCGAGCGCAAAGTACTCGGTCTGGATCGGGACCAGGACCGCGTCGGCCGCCGTCAAAGCGTTAACGGTCAAGAGCGAAAGCGAAGGGGGGCAGTCGACGAAGAGGAACTCGTAATAGTCGCGAACGGACTCGAGCGCCATGCGAAGTCTCTGCTCCCGATCGGGGCGGTCCACAAGCTCGATCTCCGCCCCCACCAGATCCCGGCCCGAGGGCAGCAGCGAGAGATTCGGAAAGGATGTCTCCCGGATGGCGGTGAGAGCCTCCGCGCCCAGGATCACGTCGTAGGCGTCGAGGCCATTCTTCTGCCGCGGGAACCCCAGCCCCGAGGTCGCGTTGGCCTGGGCGTCGAAATCCACCAGAAGGATCTTCTTGTCCAGGGCCGCGAGGGCTGCCGCCAGGTTGATGGCCGTCGTGGTCTTGCCCACACCCCCCTTCTGGTTGGCCACCGCGAGGATCCGGCCCATCGCGCGGGCATTATTCACCCGTTTACCCTCTCCGTTTCACGTGGAACACGGGTCCCGTCTTTCGAAAGGAGGCGATGGCCTTGCGGCGGCTTGCGGGAACTGGCAGCTCTTCCTCCAAAGAAAAGTGCGGGAGGAGCCGGCGGGCCAGCCAGGAGGCATCGGTCGTCCAGGCCAGAAAGAGACCGCCCGGCTTTAGGAATGGCGCGTCTGCGAGAAGCCGGTCAACCGAGCCCACGGCCCGAGCCGTGGCCACATCGGCGAACCCGGGCGGAAAGGCGCGTAACCCCGTCCCGGGGACAAGCAGGTTTTCGACAGGTACATCCTCGGCCACGCGTTTCAAGAACTCGACTCTCTTTCGTCGAGGGTCTACCGGCGTGACCCGGATGTCCGCCCGCACGATCGCAAGCGGCACCCCTGGAAAGCCCGCCCCGGACCCGATATCGATAACCTCAGCGCCATGAGGAATTAGCCTCTCCCCAAGCGCCGACTCCAGGGCGTGCGCGACCAGATCGGCAAGCCCCAGGCGCCCCGTTAAGTTCGTCTGGCGTCTCCAGAGATCCAAAAGCGCGAGGTATCGGGCCATCGCTTCAAGCGACACCTCAGAAAGGGCGAGACCAAACCGGGGTGCAACCCCCGCAAGCCGCGCGCGGAAGGCCTCAGGGGGAGAGGGAGCGGCCCCGCGCCACATGGGCCGAGATTATCGCGACCGCTGCGGGCGTGACGCCCGGGATCCGCGCGGCCTCGCCCACCGTGCGAGGGCGCCGCCGCGTGCATTTCTCGACAATCTCGTGTGAGAGACCCGAGATCGAACGATAGTCGAACGCCTCAGGGATGCGGCGGGAGGCCATTGGCTTTAAGCGCTCGACCCGCTCTTTTTCACTTCGGATGTAGCCCTCGTACCGGACCCGATTCTCCAGAATGCGCTTTTCCTCGCGAGAGAGAGGAGCAAAGATTTCCGGGCAATAGGACTCCAGTCCATCTACGTCTAAGTCCTGACGCTGCAATAGTTTAGAAAGCGTTGCCGGAGAAGCGAGCTCGATTCCGAGCGTCTCTCTGATCCGCAAGAGCGTTTCCCTGTCCGGGTTGACGACTCGCTCGGAAAGGGCGCGCAATGTTTTTTCGATGCGCTCTTCGGACCGCATTGCCTCCCCGTACTCCTCTTCAGAGACCAACCCCAAGCGGCGCCCGTAAGGCAGCAGACGCGGCAACACCGTGTCCACGCCCAGGAGCAGGCGGTACTCGGCCCTCGAGGTAAACAACCGATAGGGCTCTTCGACTCCTATCTTCGTCAAGTCGTCGATCATCACCGCGGCATAGGCCTCCGAGCGCTCGAGCAGGAAAGGCTCCTCCCCGCGAACCGCCAGAGCCGCGTTGACGCCCGCCCAGATTCCCTGCGCCGCGGCCTCCTCGTAGCCGGAAGTGCCATTGATCTGCCCGGCCAGATAAAGGCGTGGCACCTCGAGGGTCTCCAGCGTCAGGGAGAGCTGTTCGGGAAACGCGTAGTCGTACTCGACGGCGTAGCCGGGTCGCAGCATGCGGGCCCGCGAGAGACCCGGAATCTCCTTGAGGATGGCGCGCTGCACCTCCACGGGCAGGGAAGTCGAGAGGCCGTTGATGTAGATCTCCTCGGCCTGCCACCCCTCGGGCTCCAAGAAAAGGGAGTGACGCGGCTTGTCCGCAAATTTCACGACCTTGTCTTCCACCGACGGGCAGTACCGCGGGCCGACGCCCACGATCTGTCCCGAGTACATGGGGCTTCGATGAAGGTTGGCGCGGATCAGCTCGTGCACCCGCTCGTTGGTGAACGTCAGGAAGCAGAGCGCCTGCTCCCGGGCCAGTGCCTTTGTGCGGAACGAGAAGGGGACCGGCGGCTCGTCGCCCCGCTGCGGCTCGCAGAGATCGTAATCGACCGTGTCGCGGTGGACGCGCGGCGGCGTGCCGGTCTTGAAACGGCCGAGCGCGAGACCCAGGCGCGAAATGGCAGCCGAGAGGCCCTCGGAGGCCGCCTCGCCCACACGCCCGCCTTCCGTTTTCTTCTCTCCCGTGTGCATCAGACCGCGCAGGAAGGTTCCGGTTGTCACCACAACTGCCTGCGCACCGATGCGCCGCCCATCCCGGGTGACCACTCCGGCCACGCGCCCGCCCCCTTCGAGAAAGTCCTCCGCCATCGCCTCGAGGATCGTCAGGTTGGGTGTCTCTTCCAGCGCCCGCCGCGCAAGCCTCGAGTAGAGGCTCCTGTCGCACTGGGCTCGAGGACCCCATACGGCCGGACCTCGCGAGCGGTTCAGGATCTTGAACTGGATCCCCGCGCGATCCGCGAGGACTCCCATCAGGCCACCCAGGGCGTCCACTTCCCGCACCAGCTGCCCCTTGGCCAGGCCTCCGATCGCCGGATTGCAGGACATCCGCCCGATCGCAGAGCGGTCGGCCGTCAACAGCGCCGTGCGCCGACCCATCCGCGCGGCGGCGTACGCCGCTTCGACTCCCGCATGCCCACCGCCGATGACGAGCACCTCGAATCTCAAGTCCGACACGGGCTAACAGTCACAAGTTGAGAGTCCAGAGTCAAGAGTCGAGAGTTCGGAGCCTCTGGAAACTCTGAACCCTCGACCCTCGACTCTCGACTCACTTGCCGATACAAAACGTCGAAAAGATCCGCTGGAGCACGTCCTCGGCCGTTGTCTCTCCGAAGAGATCGGCCAGGGCCGCCAGCGCTTCCTCCAGCTCGGCCGCCGCGTACTCGGGAGAATCTCCCCGCCCGAGGGATTCGAGCGTCCCGCAGACGGCGGCTCGCGCCCGATCCACCAAGTCCCGCTCGCGAAGACCAGAGAGGACCTCGGAGGTCACTTCGGTTGAGAGCCGCAAGGCGAGCCCCTCTTTGAGGATTTCGTAGAGCTTCTGCCCCGCCCCGTCGGAAAGACCGCAAAGGCAGAACGTCCCGGGCGGGAAGCCAGGTCGCGCCGCACAGAGCGTGTCAATCTTGTTGCCAACCAGGAGGACCGGCTTTGCACCGAGCGCCGAAACGGCCAACGCGTCCTCCGGGCTCCATCCCGTACCCGCGTCAAAGACGTAGAGCACGGCGTCGGAGTCCCGCCCGGCCTGGCGCGCTCGCGCAACGCCGATCTTCTCGACGGGATCCTCCGTCTGGCGAAGTCCCGCCGTGTCCACCAGCTCGACCGGAATTCCGGCGACGTCGACTGTCGCTTCCAGTGTGTCGCGGGTCGTACCGGGCACATCGGTGACAATCGCGCGGGCGCTCCCGACAAGGGCGTTGAAAAGGGTCGATTTCCCCACGTTGGGACGCCCCAGGATCGCGACCCGGCAACCGGCCGACAGCAGGCGCCCCGTTTCGTAGCTTGCCGACAGCCGCGCCAGCTCCTGCGCGGCTGAAGAGAGAAGCCGCAGTGTCTCCTGGTCCAACGCATCGCCAACATCCTCGGCAAAGTCGATCGTGGCGGTGAGCCCTGCGGCAGCGGAAAGCAGCTGCTCCCGAAGCCGAACCAATCGCCGTGAGAGGCTCCCTTCCAGGCGCCGCGCCGAGAAGCGCGCCGCCGTCTCGGTACGCGCTTCGATCAAGTCGGCAACGGCCTGTGCTTCGAGAAGGTCGATCTTGCCCAGAAGAAACGCCCGTTCCGTGAACTCGCCGGGTCTTGCCATGCGGGCTCCCGCGCGCACCAGGGTCTGGAGCAGCCGCCCGATCACGATTGGGCTGCCGTGCACGGAAAACTCCGCCACATCCTCGCCCGTCGCAGACGCGGGCGCGGAAAAGAAGGTCACGAGGCCGCGATCGAGCGGGTCTCCGGAGACATCGGCCAGCGAGGCGAGGTACGGGCGCCGGGCAAGCAAAGGCTCGGGAAGCCCTCGGGCCACGGCGGAGAGGATCTGTCGCGTCCGCCCGCCCGAAACGCGCACGACGGCCAGGGCCGAGCGCCCCACGGGCGTGGCCAGCGCGGCGATCGTGTCGAGCAGGGAGTCTGTCCGGGGGCGCATGGAACACTGAATTTCGAAATTCGAATTTCGAAATTCGAATTTCGTCTAGCTAGCTTTGGGTCTCACCGCCACTCTCTTCAAGAAGCCTTCCCCCTCGCTTTGGGTCTCCACCTCCGGGTCCTCGGCCAGAGCCAGGTGGATCAGACGCCGCTCCGCTGGAGAGAGCGGGGGCAGAAGCTGTGGCCGGTGCGTCCGCTTGGCTTCCTCGGCCGAGCGCAGGGCCAGCTCTTGCAGGGACCCGCGCTGATGCGCGCGGAACCCTTCGGCGTCAAGCCGAGGATAGACCGGCCGGGCCAGCTTTTTGGAGGCAATGCGGCCGGAGAGGACCTCGAGGCCGTTTAATCCCTCTCCCTTGTTGGCCAGAAGCGGCTCGACATCATCCCCGATCAACTCGAAGAGCATTTCTTCACCGGGTTGCCGCCGGATCTCAACGAGGAACCCGGCTGCGGAGAGAAGCTCCGTCAGCGTGGCCTCAACGGCGGCGAAGGCCTCGGCGTCCATCGCCCCTTCCGGTGCCGCCCCGGCGGTCGTGGCCCCCGGCGGCTGTGCGGCCGGACTCTCGGCGCTCGGCTCTCGACTCGCGACGGCCTGGAACTCTTCCACGTCAATCTCGACGACTCGCCCTCCCCAGAAGGACTTTTCGTCGCGAACCACCCGGTATTTCAGCTCGCTGGCAGGGCGCCCGAGCTGCCGCAGCGCATTTTCCACGGCTTCCTGCTCTGTCTTGCCTTCAAATTGCATATCGACCTCTTCCTCTCCATCCCTTCCGGTACCGCGATCTTTCGCTTAAGCCCGTGCCTGTTTCAAGCGCTTGGGCTTCTGCGCGGCCGGCTCGTCCTTGTTCCCGATGCGGTTGATGATCACCTGTTGCGCGATCGACAGGACGTTGGAAAACAGCCAGTAGAGCACGAGACCCGAGGGCGCTAATCGCATGAAAAAGCCCATCATGAGGGGCATGAACATGAAGATTCTCTTCTGCGCGGGATCGGCCGTCGACGGCGTCATCGCCTGCTGCACGTACATCGTCACGGTCATCAGGATCACAAGAACGTAACTGCTGTCGACTGCCGAAAGGTCTCTGATCCATAAGAAGAAAGGTGCATGCCGCAGTTCGATCGTCTGGGACAGCACGTAGTAAAAAGCAAACAGGATCGGCATCTGCAAGAGGATCGGAAGGCATCCGCCCATCGGGTTGACGCCCTCGGCCTGGTAGAGCGCCATCACTTCCTGATTCATTTTCTGCCGCTGCGCGGCATCGGTTTTGGACTTCTTGTACTTGTCGCGGATCGCGTTCATCTTGGGTGCGAGCTTCTGCATCTTCTTCATCGATACGTAGCTCTTGTGCATGAGCGGGAAGAGCAGGATCCGGATCATGAGGGTCACGAGAATGATGGCCAGCCCATAGTTCCCGACGAACGAGAAGGTCTTCTTGAGCAGCCAGTACAAGGGTCGCGCGATGAGCGGGAGAGGGAACCACCCGAAATTGACGGTTCGTTCGAGACCAGCCTTCAGACTCTCGAGCGTCTCAATTTCCTTCGGGCCGAAGTAGGCACGAGCGTCGAGCTCGCCGCTCCCTGTCAGACCAAGCGCGATCTCAGAGGTGGTCTTGCCTTGATCGTTGTGCACCTGAAGCGGTAAGACCCTCGCCGTGGCGACCTGGCGCGGCAATAAGGCGAGCAAGAAATAGTTGTCCTCGATTCCAGCGAAGCCACCGGCGTCGAGTGGCCAGGTCAGCGGATGCTCTGCTTTACCCTCGATTGTGGTTTCAAGCCTGCCACCGACCGTCGCGACGGCGGTCGCTGGCCTGGCGTAGGGAGAGGCCTTTTCTCGGTCGGTGGGGTTGCGCAGACCCGTGCCGACAATCGCCGTGAACGGAGCGCCCACGACGGAAAACTTCACGTTGAAGGCATAGCCATCGGTCAAAGCGATCTCCTTGCCGATCGCCAGCGACGCGTCTGCGTAACGAAACTGCACCGACTTGTTCGAACGCCTCTCGACGGCGAAAAGGGCAGCGGAGGCACGGCCGGTAACGTCTGGCTTTCCCTCGAAGTCGAGCGCGAACGGCTTTGGTGCGATCGCCGGGAGCCTCCGAAGAAGCTCGAGCGGGTGGTCCTGATCGTCCGTGTAGTGCAAGAGAACGAGCGAGGTGAGGACCGCGCCCCGGTTGGAAAATGTGGCGCGGAGAACGCCATTTTCGAGCGTCGTGAGACCCTCCTCTGTCGCCCCTACGGGAGGCGGCAGTGGCTCTGAGTCTGCTGCCCCGACCTGCCGGGGCGCTTCAGGGGCGGGTGCTTGGGCGGCAACTGGAGCTGCCGTCACTCGTGGAGGCACGGGGCGGGCAGGCGGCTTTGGCCCCAACCATCCCCAGATGATGAGAACCGCCAGGGAGAGGGCCGCCGCGAGAAGTAACCTCTTTTCCATAAATAACTTACGGCACGGGGTCGAACCCACCCTTCCGGAAAGGGTGGCAGCGCAAGAGCCGACTGGCGGCCAGGCGGCAGCCACGCAGCAGGCCGTAGCGCTCGATCGCCTCCCGGGCGTAGACAGAACATGTGGGCTCGAATCGGCAGGCCCGCGGCATCAAGGGCGACGCGGCCCTCTTGTAGAGATCCAGCAGCGCAAGTGGCAGCCGCTGCGGCAGCTTCATCGAGGCTTCCTGATCTTCTCGACAGCCCGACGCACGGCCGAAAGGCAATCCTGTTCGAGCTCGGAAAAGGCGACCCCGACGGCCGAAGCGCGCAGGTTCACCACGCAGTCGAACGGGGCCGACCCGAAGACCTCGCGGTTTCGTCGGAAGATCTCGCGCAGCCGGCGGCGCAGCCGGTTGCGCGTGACGGCCCCTCCCAGGCGCCGGGAGACGGACAGCCCGAAACGAGCAGGTCCCGCTGCCTGCCGCGACAAGAGGAACAACTGGAGATGGCGCCCGGACACGCGGACCCCGGAGGCGTAGCACTCTTCGAATTCCCTTCGCTTCCGAAGGCGGTCGCCGCGAAAGAAGGTCTCCCTCGCGGCCGGGCCTGGATTCACACCGAGAGTCTTTTGCGCCCCTTGCGTCGCCGCGCCGAGAGAACGGCCCGTCCGGAACGCGTCCGCATCCGCACAAGGAACCCGTGCGTGCGCTTGCGGCGACGATTGTTGGGCTGATACGTCCGCTTCATGAAGAGCCGGAATGCTAGGGAGACGGCGGGTGGAAGTCAAGCGCAGGGCACTGCCCCGGCCCTTGCGAGAGGCTTGACTCCGGCCATCCGGGTTGGCTGTATACTGCGTCCCCCCAAAAGCGTAATGAGCTTTCCACAGCTGTGGAAAAGGCTGTGGAAAAACCGGGCGGGCCTCGATGAATGACCTCTGGAACTCGATTGTCAGAAACCTCGAGGGGAAACTCGATGCCAAGGAGCTCAAGACCTGGTTTGCGCCCACTCAGCAGCATTCGTTTCAGGAGGGCACGGCGCGAGCGGCGCCCCTCTTGACCGTCTCGGTGCCAAGCCGTGTTTTTGCCGATTGGATCGAGACACGGCACGGCACGCTGCTCGCGCAAGAGGCCGCGGCCACGGGTTTTCCCGGGCTCTCGTTTCGCTTCGAGTCTGGCGTGGCCGAGAAGCCGGCCGAGGTCGCCGCCTCCCCTGCCTCCGGCCGCGGCCTCGTCTTGAACCCCCGCTACACCTTCGACACGTTCGTCGTGGGCCCTTCCAACCAGTTCGCGCACGCGGCGGCCCGCGCCGTGGCCGAGTCCCCTTCCCGCTCGTACAACCCTCTGTTCCTCTATGGGGGCGTCGGGCTCGGCAAGACGCACCTGATGCATGCGATCGCGCACGAAATCCTTCGGCGCTCACCCGGCATGCATGTCTTCTACCTGTCGGCCGAGCGTTTCCTAAACGAACTCATCAACGCGCTGCGTTTCGAGAAGATGCACGAGTTCAAGCAGCGGTACCGTGAGCTCGACGTGCTTCTGATGGACGATGTTCAATTTATTGCCGGGAAGGATTCGACCCAGCAGGAGTTTTTTCACACCTTCAACGCCCTCCACGATGCCCAGAAGCAGATCGTGGTGACCTCCGACGCTCTCCCCAAGGAGATCCCGACACTTGAGGAGCGTCTGCGCTCACGTTTCGAGTGGGGTCTGGTGGCCGATATCCAGCCACCGGATCTCGAGATGAAGGTCGCGATCATCCGGAAGAAGGCTGCCGCGGAAAAGGTCGGCATCCCCAATGACGTTGCCCTCTTTATCGCCGGCACGGTCAAGTCGAACGTCCGGGAACTGGAAGGGCGGTTGAACCGCGTCCTTGCCTTTTCCTCGCTCACCGGCAAGCCTCTGTCGGTCGAGCTTGCCCGCGAGACCTTAAAGGACATCCTGGGCACCGAGGAAAGCCGGGCCGCACCCTCCGAGATTTTGAAGGCTGTTGCCACACACTACGGCTTGCGTGTCTCGGACATGAAGGCAAGATCAAATGCCAAGCCGATCGCCTTCCCCCGCCAGGTCGCCATGTATCTCTGCCGCCGGTTGACGGGTTTGTCCTACCCCGAGATCGGCAGGCTCTTTAACGACAAGCACCATTCCACGGTCATGCACTCTGTCGAAAAGATCGAGCACCTGACCGAGGACGATCCAAATTTCCGCAAGGTGATTGAGTCTTTCCTCCAACCCTATCGCTGAGCTTCGCTCGGTTCTCCCTGTTTTTCCACGGCGAGTTTTTCCACATACCTCACAGAGAAAACATCTGACCAGGTCACCCGAGCAGGACTCCTCCGACAGGCACAGACACCAGCCTCTCGCAAGGCCGATTTTTGCAGGCTTTTCAGCACCTCTCGCGCTTCTCCGCAGCCCTACGAATACGGCTAGGTGTGATAGACTTTTTTCTCTTTCCGGAGGTGGCTCGCTCCCATGGAGTTAACAGTCCGACGGGGCGATTTCTTAAATGAGCTCACGCTCATGCAAGGGGTCGTAGAGAGAAAAAACACCATTCCGATCCTCTCGAACATTCTGTTGAAGGCGGCCGACGGCCACCTGAACTTTACGTCGACGGATCTGGACTTGACCCTCCTGTCTCAGGCAAAAGCCAATGTCTCGCGGCCGGGCAGCGTGACGGTCCCGGCACGCAAACTTTTTGACCTAATTCGGAATCTGCCAGAGGCGGACGTAGCCTTGAAGTTGATGGAAAACCACTATCTGGGCGTGACCTGTGAGAGGTCCACTTTTCGTCTGGTTGCCCAGCCTGCGGAGGACTTTCCGACAGTTCCGAAAGTGGACGGGAAAGGGCAAGTCACCTTCCCCTTGGAGCTCTGGAAACGCCTCAGCCGCAAGGTTTTGTATGCCGTCTCGGCAGAGGAAACACGGTTCCAGTTGATGGGTGCGCTCCTAAAGGATAAGGGCTCAGAGTTCGAGCTTGTGGCAACCGACGGCCACCGCCTGGCAATGATCAATTTTTCCAAGAGTAGCTCCAAGGGGAGCCTCCCCAACGTTCTGATCCCCAAGAAGGCGCTTGCCGAGATCTTAAAGATGGGGGCAGAGGATACGGAGTTGACCATCCGTCACTCCGAAAACCACCTGCTCTTCAGCGTCGGCAACCGTCAGTTGATTGCCCGGCTCTTGGACGTGAATTTCCCCGATTACGAGAAGATCCTGGCCAAGGGCAACGACCGGCTCGCGCGTGTTCCCCGCGTCCTCTGTCAGGCCGCGATTCGGCGGGTTTCCCTCTTCTCGTCGGAGCGGTCGCGGGGCATCAAGCTCACCTTCGAAAAGAACCTCCTGACGATCACCTCGGCCAGCCAGGAACTCGGTGAAGGCAGCGAGACTCTCGACATCGACTTCGATGCAGAACCGCTCTCGATCGGTTTGAACGCCCAGTATCTGCTCGATTTCTTGGATGAGGCAGAAACGGAGAAGGTCTGCCTCGACTTGAAGGACGAGAACGCGCAATGCCTCTGTCGGCCCGAGGGAGGCATCGAAGGGGCGTCGCGCTACCTCTACGTCGTGATGCCGATGCGGCTCTGATCAAGGATTCCTTGCGCCTCTCCCAGATCACGACGCACTCGTTTCGCAACCTGTCCCCGGATCCCTTTTCTTTTGGCCCCGGGATCACGCTGGTGACGGGAGGCAACGCCCAGGGCAAGACGAACCTGCTCGAGGCGGTCGCGCTCTTGTGCGGGCAGCGTTCGTTTCGGCGGGCAATCCCGGCGGCAATGGCCTCAGACGGGCGAGCGTTTTCGATCGGGGGAACCATCTTGCGCGGCGGGCAGGTCGAGAAGCTGGAAGTCGCGTGGTCGCAGGGCACCGGCAGGAGATTCAACCGCGGGGCAAGGGCGATTTCGTTTCGGGAGACCTCGCGGCTGGCGCCGGCCATCTTTCTTGCGCCCGAGCATCGCGCGCTCCTGACAGACTCCCCCGCCGTGCGCCGGCGCTTTTTGGACCGCCTGGCCTTCGCGTTGCACCCGGCCGCAGGCGAGGATCTGGAGCGCTACAGTCGCGCGTTGCAGGAGCGCAACGCCCTTCTTTCGCGGTTGCGGGAAGGCGAGTCCGCCCTGGAAGAGCTCGAGGCCTGGACGGAGGAGCTCATCCGCGCGGGGGCCGCGGTGCGCCGCCACCGCCGCCGGGCACTGGCGCAATGGCTGGAGTTCTTCCGGCCGCTCGCGCAGCAGGCGGGCGCCGCGTACGCGACGGTTCAGGTGACCTATGTGGCGGATGGGGAGACCGAGGAACAGCTGCGCGCGGTCTGCGCGAGGGTGGCCGCGATCGAGCGTCGGCGTGGCCACTCGCTTGCGGGGCCGCACCGAGACGATCTCTGCTTCACGCGCGCGGGAAGCCCGCTTGCGGCCCAGGCCTCGGCCGGCGAGATCCATCGGACGGTGGCCCTGGCCAAGCTTGCCGAGTGGCACGCCGTTGCCCAGGCCCGAGGCGAGCCGCCGCTTTTCGCGGTCGATGAGTTTGACTCCGGGCTCTCGGTCGGAGCAGTCGAGGAATTCTGGAGATCGCTTCCGCCGGCCGAAACGGTTCTCTTGACAACGGCCTCGGATCCCTCGCGCTGGCGTGGCTTCGCCGGAGCTGTCATCGAGGTCCACGCCGGCGGCGTGGTGGAGAGGCCCCGCGCCGTCAACGATTGAACCGGAACCCATGAGCACCGCGTACACAACCGATTCCATCAAGCTCTTAAAAGGGCTCGAGGCCGTGCGCAAGCGGCCCGGGATGTACATAGGCGACACCGACGACATCTCGGGGCTGCACCACATGGTCTTCGAGCTCGTGGACAACTCGGTCGACGAGGCACAGGGTGGCTTCTGCGACCACGTCTCCGTCACGATCCACGCGGACAACTCTGTCACGGTCGAGGACAACGGGCGTGGCATCCCGGTCGGGATGCACAAGGAACACAAACGCGAGACGCTCGAGATCATCATGACGGACCTGCACTCCGGCGGGAAGTTCGACGACAACTCCTACAAGGTCGCGGGGGGCCTCCACGGCGTCGGGGTTTCGGTCGTGAACGCCCTTTCGCGGCGGCTCGACGTGGAGGTGCGCCGTGATGGGAAGGTCTGGGTCCAGGCCTACGAGCGGGGCGTGCCGCAGGGGCCCGTCAAGGCGATCGGGACATCCCGCAAGACGGGGACCAAGATCACATTCTCCGCCGATCCGGAGGTCTTCTCGGTCACAGAGTTCCATTTCGACAGCCTCTCGCAGCGTCTGCGGGAGCTTTCGTTCTTGAACCCCGGCGTCCAGATCTCCATCCGCGACGAACGCACCGAGAAGAAGCACGACTTCGCTTACGAGGGCGGCATCAAGTCCTTCGTCGAGCACCTGCACAAGACGAAGACGCCGGTCCACGAAAGGGTCATCTTCTTCCAGGAGATCAGGGGCGCCACGGGCGATCCCAAGCGCGACGCCGACAAGGAGCGCGTCGAGGTCGCACTTCAGTGGAATGACGGATACACCGAGACGATCTTTACCTTCACGAACACGATCAACAACCGCGACGGCGGGACCCACCTGGAAGGTTTCAAGACCGCGTTGACCCGGGCGCTACAGAAGTATGCGGACCAGAACAACTTGACCAAGGCCCTGAAGGAAACGAGCCTCTCCGGTGACGACTGCCGCGAGGGGCTGACCGCGGTCGTCTCAGTCAAGGTCAAAGACCCGAAGTTCTCTTCGCAGACGAAGGACAAGTTGGTCTCCTCGGAGGTCAAGACCTGGGTCCAGCAGGTCGTGTACGAGAAGCTCGGCTCCTACCTCGAAGAGAACCCGCGCGTCGCCAAGAGGATCGTCGAGAAGATCGTCGAATCGGCCCGCGCGCGGGAGGCGGCCCGCAAGGCCCGCGAGCTCGTGCGCCGCAAGGGGGCGCTCGATTCGGGGTCGCTCCCCGGCAAGCTCGCCGACTGCCAGGAGAAGAATCCCGCCTTCTCCGAGATCTTCATCGTGGAGGGGGACTCGGCCGGCGGCAGCGCCAAGCAGGGGCGTGACCGGCGGTTTCAGGCGATCCTGCCGCTGCGGGGGAAGATCCTGAACGTCGAGAAGGCTCGCCTGGACAAGATGCTCGCCTCGGCCGAGATCCGCACTCTGATCACGGCGCTTGGCACCGGCATCGCGCAGGACTTCGACGCGACAAAAGTCCGCTACCACAAGATCATCGTCATGACGGACGCGGACGTGGACGGCTCGCACATCCGCACCCTGCTTCTGACTTTCTTCTACCGGCACATGGTCGCGGTGATCGAGAAGGGGTTCCTCTATATCGCGCAGCCGCCGCTGTTCAAGGCCGCCGAGGGCAAGAAAGAGATGTACCTGAAGGACGAGAAGGAGATGTCGAAGTTCCTCCTCGCACGCATCGGCGACGACCGGTCGCTTTCCTCCGAGATGTCAGGAGCGTCGGCCTCCGGTTCGAAGCTCGTCACGCTGCTCGAAAAGATGGAGGAGTACCGGGGGCATATCGGGAAGCTGGCCGCCCGGGGGGTTCCGGAGGGGCTGGTGCGGGCGCTGCTCGACCGGGGTATGCTCGGGAAGCACGACTTCGACGAAAAGAAGAAGGTTGAGGAATTAGCCCGCGCCTGCCGCGCCTTCGACCTCGAGAAGGTCGAGGTCGTAGCCGACGAGGAGCACTCCGGCTGGGCCCTCGAGATGGTGCGGCGCGTCAACGGCGTGCCGCGCGAGGCCCGGATCGACGCAGAGTTCGTCGGCAGCTACGAGATCAAGCGGATCCGCGAGACGGCGAAATCGATCGGCGCGTTCCTGGACGGCCCTTACATCGTCACGAAGAACGGCGAGGGCGAGCGCCACCAGACGCTGCCAGCCGTCGTGGACGCGATCTATGAGTCGGCCAAGAAGGGGCTGACCATCAACCGGTACAAGGGCCTGGGCGAGATGAACCCGGAACAGCTCTGGCGGACGACGATGAACCCGGAGACGCGCCGGCTCCTCCAGGTCGCGATCGAAGATGCCGTCGAAGCCAACGAAGTCTTCTCCATCCTCATGGGCGATGCCGTCGAGCCGCGCCGCGAGTTCATCGAGAAGAACGCCCTGAACGTGAGGAACCTCGACATTTGATCCATTGTCATCCTGAGCGCAGCGAAGGATCTGCTCCCGGGAGCGCCGAGATCCTTCGGGCCTGTGGCCCTCAGGATGACGGTGCGGGTGGAGCATGACGACCAACCTCTTGAGCCACGAAGAGAAGGTCCCGGTCACGATCGAGGAGGAGGTCCGGCGCTCCTACCTCGACTACGCGATGTCGGTCATCATCGGCCGCGCGCTACCGGACGTGCGCGATGGCTTGAAACCAGTCCACCGCCGCTGCCTGTACGGCATGTGGGAGCAGGGCAATCTCCACAACAAGCCGTACAAGAAGTCCGCCCGCATCGTTGGAGACGTGCTCGGCAAGTACCACCCGCACGGGGAAGGGGCCGTCTACGACTCGATTGTGCGCATGGCGCAGGACTTTTCGCTGCGGTACCCGCTGGTGGACGGCCAGGGCAACTTCGGCTCGGTGGACGGGGACAACCCCGCCGCCATGCGCTACACCGAGGTGCGCTTGACGCGCCTCGCGGCCGAGATGATCGGTGACGACATCGACAAGGAGACGGTCGACTGGACGCCGACCTACGACGGCTCCCTCGTCGAGCCGATGGTCTTGCCGGCCAAGTTCCCCAACCTGCTCGTCAACGGCTCGGCCGGCATCGCCGTCGGCATGGCGACAAACATTCCGCCCCACAACCTCTCGGAGGTCGTGGACGCCACGATCGAGCTGATCCGCCGCCCCGATGCCACCCTCGGGCAGCTCATGAAGAAGCTGCCGGGGCCGGACTTCCCCACTGCGGGCTTCATCCACGGCGGGGACGGCATCCGGGAGGCGTACAAGACGGGGCGCGGGATCGTCCAGGTGCGCGCCAAGGCCATGATCGAAAAGACCGCGCGCGGCGATAAGGAGTCGATCGTCGTCACCGAGATCCCCTACCAGGTCAACAAGGCCAAGTTGATCGAGAGGATCGCCGAGCTCGTCAACGACAAGAAAATCGAGGGCATCTCCGACCTGCGCGACGAGAGCGACCGCGACGGCATCCGCATGGTCGTGGAATTGAAGCGCGGTGAGAACGCGCAGGTCATCCTGAATCAGCTCTACGCGCTGACCCCGATGCAGTCCACCTTCGGGATCATCTTCCTCGCGATCGTCGACAACCAGCCAAGGGTCCTGCCGCTGCATGACCTGCTGCGGCACTTCATCGACCACCGCAAGGCGGTCGTCATCCGGCGCACGCAGTTCGACTTGAAAAAGGCCGAGGAGCGCGCCCACCTGCTGCGGGGTTTGGCCCTGGCGCTCGCCAACATCGAGCAGGTCATCAAGATCATCCGGGCCTCCCAGGACCCCAAGGAAGCCAAGGAGCGCCTGGTTGCCGAGGTCTCGATGGCGCGGGGGGTGCTCGAGAAATTCGTCGGCGCGCCGCTTGGGGAGGGTGCGGCCCGGGGCAAGGAGAAAGAGATCGTTCGGTTGGACGACGTGCAGGCCCAGGCCATCCTGGACATGCGCCTGCAGCGTTTGACGGGTCTGGAGCGCGAAAAGATCGTCGCGGAGCTGCAGGAGGTCCTCGCCCTCATCACGAAGTTCAAGGAGATCCTCGGCTCCGAAAAGCTCGTGCTCGACATCATCGTGCAGGAATTGACCGACATCAAGAAGCAGTTCGGCGACGAGCGCCGTACGCAGATCGTGGCCGAGGCCTCCGACATCGACATCGAAGACCTGATCGTCGAGGAGGACATGGTCATCACTGTCTCGCGCGGGGGCTACATCAAGCGCTCTCCCCTGTCGCTTTACCGCGCCCAGCGCCGCGGCGGCAAGGGGCGCATCGGCGCGACGACCAAGGAGGAGGATGTCGTCGAGCATCTCTTCGTCGCCTCCACACACGCCTACATCCTGGCCTTCACGGACCGCGGGCGGATGCACTGGATCAAGGTCTACGATCTGCCGCAGCTGGGGCCGGCGACGCGCGGGAAGGCCATCGTGAATCTCCTGAACCTCGAGCCCAACGAACGGATGGTCGCGCTGGCTGCGACCAAGGACTTCCCCGAGGACCGCTTCCTGATGTTCGCGACGAAGAGGGGCCTGGTCAAGAAGACCCCGCTTTCCGCCTATTCGAACGTGCGCTCGGGCGGGATCATCGCGACCAACATCGAGGACGGAGACGAACTCTTGTCCGTGCGGATCACAGACGGGAGCCGCCAGATCTTCATCGGCACGCACCAGGGGCAAGGCATCCGTTTCGCCGAGAAGGATGTCCGCGCGATGGGCCGCGATACGACCGGCGTGATCGGCATTACGCTGAAGAAAGACGACTATGTCGTCGAGATGGACGTCGTCGAGGAGACAGGACACCTTCTGACCGTCACCGAGAAGGGATACGGGAAGCGCTCGGAGGCCTCGGAATACCGCTTCCAGCAGCGCGGCGGCTCGGGCGTGATCAACCTCAAGGTCACCGAGAAAAACGGCCCGGTGGCGGGCATCAAGTCGGTCACGGATGCCGATCAGCTACTCTTGATCACGCAGAGCGGCATGTTGATCCGCATCAAGGTCAAGGACATCCGTGAGACCGGGCGGGCCGCCCAGGGTGTTCGCTTGATCTATCTCGAGGAAGGGGATCGCGTGGTCGCGGTCGCCAAGCTGGCGGAGCCCGACGAGCTGGAAGAGGAGGCGCAGGCGCCGCTTCCAGCGGGTGGAGACTCAAAGGCCCAGACCTCCAAGACCAAGGCAGAGAAGTCGGCGGCCCCCTTCCTCGACGACGAAGACCAATAGATATCCGCTTTCGGCTGTCAGCTTTCAGCTGGGCAGGCGGCGGTTCCGGCTAATAGAGCTGTCGGCTGAGGGCTGAAGGCTTCCTATAGAATCCCGCCTCCCATGCGCTTCTTTCTCGATAGCGCCTCGGTCGAGGAGGCCCGGAAGGCCCGCGACTGGGGTTTGCTCGACGGGGTCTGGGTCTCGGCGGCGGCGGCCGAGGCGGCGGGACTCGACTACCGCCGGGCCATCCGCGATCTGGCCGCTGTGTCGGATGGGCCTGTCTGCGTGGAGCTGGCCTCGGCCGATCAGAAGGGTATGTACAAGCAGGCTCGAGAGCTTGCCAAGCTCGGCAAGGACATCGTCATTCAGCTGCCGATCGAGCCAAACGGGATGCGGGTGGCTCGCCTTCTCGCCCAGGACCAGGTGGCCGTCTGCGCCTCCGGCTGTTACTCGGCAGCCCAGGCCCTGATCGCGGCCAAGGCGAACGTGGGCTATGTCGCCCCGGCGGTGGGACCGCTCGATCAGGTCGGCTCGATTGGAATGGATCTGGTCGAGCAGGTCATCCGTGTCTACGACAACTACGGGTTTCAGACACAGATCCTGGTTTGCGAGCTGCGCAACCCCGTGCATCTGTTGGACGCGGCCCTGATGGGCGCGGATGTGGCCGCTTTGCCGCCGGCGGTTTTCGCGCAACTCTTTCATCACCCTCTGACCGACCAACTGCTCTCAGGGAGGGAGCAGTGAAGGCCTCCTCGGACCGGATCCTGTATCTTGCCCGCATGATCAGCCGAAAGCTCAAAGAGAACATGAATCTCGTGCAAAAGGCCGATGACGAAACAGTGCAGAGGGCGGTCACGAGGGTCCTGACGGAGAGCTACGAGGAACTGGAGGCGATCGAGCAAAAGGTGCAGGACTCTGTCGGGCGCCGAAAGCGGGCACCTGGGAGGGATCAGGAGTTTCTCTTCGCGAAGGGCCTCGAGGAGGAGTTGCGCAAGCGCGGGGCTTGACACGAAACAACGGTAGAATTTAGGTAATCGCTTGTATAAAGTGACTTAGAAGTCGGAAATTACTACTTTAATATTTCGGTAGTGGGAACCTGCTCCTTTGCTAGCCAGGGCCACCCTGGTCTTTATCCTGTTGCTCAACTGACATCTCCGCAATACAATTGGGTTGGTGATAGACCAATTGGATTGGTCGAGCTCGTTTAGCCTCGATCGATCCTCGAGCCAGCCGATGGCCGAGCAGCTGGCTGCGCTGCTGGGCGACCGGATCGTTGCCGGCCTCGTGGCCGTGGGCAGCCGCTTGCCGACCACACGAGAGCTAGCGGTAAGGCTCGGGATCAATCGCGGCACCGTGCAGGCTGCCTACCGCCGGCTCCAGGAGGCTGGACTGGCGCAGGGCCGGGTCGGAAGCGGGACTGTCGTGCGGCCCTCTTCCCGCGCACCGGCCGAGTTCGATCTGGAGACCCTGCTCTCGGGCCGGGTCTCGCGTCTGTCCCCGGAGACGTCTTCTCCGGTCTTTTCTCCGGCGATCGCCGACTTTTCGCGGTTGACGCCCGACGAACGTTTCTTCCCCCTCGAGGAGTTCACTCGGACACTCTCGGAGGCATGGGGCCGCCGGCGTGATCTCTGGCAGTACGCGCCCCCTCTCGGACTCGAGGAGCTGCGCCAGGAGATCTCGCGGCGGCTTGCCCTGCACGGTGTGGCGAGAAGCCCCGAGCAGATCCTGGTGACGAGCGGCGCACAGCAGGGCCTGGATCTGTTGTTTCGGGCATTTGCCGATCCCGGGGATGTGGTCGCCATGGAGTCCCCGACCTATTCCGGCGCTCTCGCCCTGGCGCGGTTTGCGGGCGTCGAGATCTTGCCGCTTCCGATGGAGGCCGACGGTCCAGACCCGCGGCCGCTGCTCGGGCGGCGGGCAAAGCTCGTCTACGTGATGCCCGAGCGCCAGAATCCGACGGGGGTCACGGCGACCGAAACGCGGCGCGAGAAGCTTCTGGAGGCGACCGTGTCCTCGGGGGCGCTGCTTGTCGAGGATGGCTACGAGGAGCCGGAATCGGGCCTTCCACCCCTGACGGCCAGGCTCCCGGAGCGGACGATCTGGCTCGGCACGCTGTCGAAGGACCTGGTGCCCGGCTTCCGCATCGGCTGGCTCGCAGGGCCCTCGACAGTCATCGAGAGGCTCGCCCGCGTCAAGAAGACCGCCGACTTTCAAACTCCGCTTCCGCTCCAGGCGGCCGTCGCGGAGTTCCTGCGCGCCGGTGCGGACCGGCGGGCCCGCAGGAGCAGGGTGCTGGATGTCGAGGCGAGGCGAATCGCGGCGGTTCGGGCCTTGAAGATCCATTTGGCGGAGGTCTCCTGGTGGGGAGGCGAGGTCGGAAACCCTCTGTTCTGGCTGCACCTTCCTCCGGGGGTCTCGGGCCGCCGGGTGGCCGAGGCGGCAGCCGCGCGCGGCGTGGGTGTCGCGCCGGGAGCGGACTTTGACCCGCGGGGGCAGGACCGCAGCAACCTGCGCCTCTCGGTCTCCCGGGTGGACAAGAGGCGGGTGGATCAGGGCATCCGCGTGTTGTCGGAGGCGGTGCGGGCGGTGGCTGCTGCCTCTGGCGCGCATGCGATGCCAGTGGTTTGAAAACGAGTCGAGAGTCGAGCGTAAAGGGGGGAGCCATGAAGTTGGATGACAGTTTCCGCGTCAAGGTGGGCCTGGCCGAGATGCTCAAGGGGGGCGTCATCATGGACGTCGTGGACGCCGCACAGGCGAAAATCGCCGAGGCAGCGGGCGCGGCGGCCGTCATGGCCCTGGAACGCGTGCCAGCCGACATCCGCCGGGATGGGGGAGTCGCGCGCATGTCGCCTGTTTCCAAAATCCGCGAGATCCAGCAAGCCGTCTCGATCCCCGTGATGGCCAAGTGCCGTATCGGCCACTTCGCCGAAGCCAGGGTGCTCGAGGCGCTGAAAGTGGACTTCATCGACGAGTCGGAGGTGCTGACGCCGGCCGACGAGCAGCACCATGTGGAAAAACGCGCCTTCACGGTCCCCTTCGTGTGTGGGTGCCGGAACTTGGGCGAGGCGTTGCGCCGGATCGGTGAGGGCGCTGCAATGATCCGCACGAAAGGGGAGGCTGGAACGGGCGACGTCGTGCATGCGGTCAAGCACCTGCGGGAGATCGGGCGCGAGATCCGCAACCTGACACTGATGCCGAAAGAGGAGTGGATGCACGAGGCCAAGCGCCTGGGGGCTCCGTACGAATTGGTCGCGGAAGTGGCGGAGAAGGGCAGGCTCCCGGTGCCCAACTTTGCAGCCGGAGGCATCGCGACGCCCTGTGACGCCGCGCTCTGCATGGCGCTGGGCGCCGAGGCGATCTTTGTGGGCTCCGGGATCTTCAAGTCGGAGGATCCCGAAAGACGAGCCCGAGCGATCGTCCAGGCCACGACCCACTGGCGGGACCCGCAGGCCCTGGTCGCGGCGGAGGAGTCCCTGGGTTCCGGTATGAAAGGCATCGAAGCCGCGGGGTTGCCGCAAGAGGCGCAGTTACAAACCCGAGGCTGGTGAAGTGAAGAAGGACGTAGGACTTAGGACGAAGGACCTCGGGAGAACCCTCACCACCTACGTCCTACCACCTACCTCCTCTCAGGTGGCCGTTCTGGCGCTGCAAGGGGACTTCGCCGCTCACGGGAAACGCTTGCAAGAGCTCGGTCTGCCGTCTCGGGAGGCGCGGCGGCCGGAGCAGCTCGGTGAGGCGGCCGGTCTGGTGCTTCCCGGAGGGGAATCAACGACGATCTGGAAGTTCTTCGAGTCGGCGCCCTGGGAGGATGCGATCGGGAGATTTGTTGCTGCCGGTCGGCCGGTGCTCGCGACCTGCGCCGGAGCGATCATGCTCGCGCGCGAGGTCTCCAACCCGGCTCAGAAGAGTCTCGGCCTGATCGATATCGCGGTGGAACGAAACGCTTACGGACGCCAGGTGGACTCCTTCGTGGCCGACCTCGAGGCCCCGGCCCTTGGAGGAGCGTTGCCTGCGGTCTTCATCCGCGCGCCGAGGATTCGCCGGGTGGGTTCGGGGGTCACTGTCCTGGCGCGGTGGAAGGGAGAACCGGTCCTGGTGCGGCAGGGGGCGATCGTGGCGGCGACCTTTCACCCCGAGCTGACGCGGGACGAGCGGGTTCACCGGCTGGTCTTCGCGGGTCTGCTCGGGGCAAGGAAAACCGCTTGAGTCTTGTTCGCCTGGAGCAGCGCGGTGCCATTGTCCTCGTCACGCTCGATCGCCCCAGGGCGAACGCCTTCAATCCGGAGCTGGTCCTCGAGTTGCGGCAGGCATTCCGGCAAGTCGCCGGAGCCGGCGCGGTCGTGCTCACCAGCGCGCTGCCGGGTTTCTTCTCGGCGGGTTGGGATTTGCCGACGCTTGCCCTGTGCAACCGCAAGGGGATGGGTGAGTTTTATGAGGGCTTCTGCGATCTCGTGCGGGAGATCTTCGTGTTTGCCGCTCCCGTCGTCGCGGCCCTGCCGGGGCACGCGATCGCCGGGGGCCTGATCGTCGCCGCGGCCGCTGAGGAGCGCTATGCCGCGCAAGGCGAGGGAGAGTTTGGCCTCTCGGAAGTGAAACTCGGTCTGCCGGTGCCCTTTTGCTGCTTCGAGGTCTTTCGCCACGGGATCGGGGCCCGTGCCGCCGAGCGTGTGGCGTCCACGGGAGAAAGCCTCTCCGCCGCCGATGCCCTGGAGGTTGGCCTCCTGGACCGCGTGGTGCCCGCGGAAGAGCTTCTCCTGCGGGCAGTCGAGAGAGCCGGGCAGCTTGCCCTGCCATCAGCAGCCGCCCACGCGGCGATCAAGACGAGCGCGCGCAGCCTGGCGCTCGCGCGGTTCGACCGGGCCCGCAAGAGGGATCCGTTTCTGGATTTCTGGTTCGGCCCAGACGCCCAGCCGCGGATCCGGGCGCTCGTCGAGCGGTTGAGCAAGAAGGCTTGAGGGATTGTTTTGTGGCTTGATGACCCGATCACCGGATTTCCGTGGCCTTGGCATCGAGGAAGTCCTCGAGGCGCTCGGTCTTGCTCAGGAAAAACCGGGGCCCGGATTTCTTCAGGCTCTCTTCACGCGCTTTAACGAGCGCGTTCCCTTCGAGACGGCATCCAAGATTCTGCGCAATGCGCAGGTGATCGATCCGCAGGAGAAGCCGCGACGCCCGGACGTCTTCTGGGCGGAACATCTCGAGTGGGGGGCGGGAGGCACCTGTTTTGCGCGCGTCGCGGCCTATGAGGCTCTTCTGTCGGAGCTCGGGTTTCAATGCCGCAAGGTGCTCGGGAGAGTCGAGGCCGACTTCGATCACGCCGCGCTCCTAGTCCAGGAGAGCGGGGAGCAGTTGCTCTGCGACGTGGGGTTTCCGTTGCCGGCGGTGCTTGCGCTCGCCGAGGGAGAAGTCGAGACGGGCTTCTTCCCCGTCCGGCTTACGCGGACGGACCGGGGCTGGCGCGTGGAGCTGACCGGGGGCGTTCCGGAGGGGCCGCGCGCTCTTGAGATTTTTGATTCGGTTGTCCCCGACGAAGAGTTCGAGCAATTCTGGCGGAGGACCTTCTTGCCTGGCTCCAGGTTCCTGAAGGGTGTGTCTCTGCGGCGGCAGCAGCAGGGGCGCGTCGTGTCTTTCTCGGGCGGCGAGTTGCGGATCGACGATCGGCATTCGCGCACGCGGATTCCCGTCCTGCGCTCACGGCCCGCGGTCTTACAGGAGCAGTTCGGCGTGGGCACGGAACGGCTCGCGCGAGCGTTCGCGCTCGTCGGAGACCCGGAGCCCGAGATTTCCAACGCGCAGGTGAGCGTCTATCTCGAAACGGACGTCTCGCCGGAGGAGGCCTTCGATGCGATCGTGTCGCCGCAAGGTTACGGGCGGCTGATGGAGGGGATCGGCGAAGTGGAAGCCGGGGAGGAGGGCGAAGGCAGCTGGCAGATGCGTCTGTCCCCGCCCGGGAAAGCCGGTCAAGCCCCCGCAAGCCTCGAGGAGCGGATCACTCGGGATGCGGCCACGCGCACGCTGCGGGTCAGACGGGGCAGCGAGGAGTCCTTCTATGGCTCGGAGAGCCGTGCCGGCCGAACGTACCTCGTGCGGCGTGCGATTCTTTCGGGTCCGCGCGAGGATCTGCTGCGCAACGACTCCCTGCGGGGACGCCTGGCGGGGACACTGGCCCTGGATCTGCTTGCCTGGGCGCGGATGCTCAAGAGGAGTTGATCGCGGGGAGCCCGAGGAAGTTTTCGTGTCCGTCAAACTCTACGCTTTCGGCTTGGATCTGTAGGCTCGCCGCAGCAGTCATCGTGCCGGCGGTTACGGTTCTGTGACCCTTGCTTTTCCGCTAGTCCAGTGGTCCTTGAGCAGGAGTCCTCCTCTGTACAGGAGGTACAGCGCTCCCAGCTGGATGACGTGGTACAGATCGTTATGGTTGAAGTGTTCAGAGATCGTAATCTGCAGTTTCTGGACTGCTGCGGCGGCGAAAGAAACCAGCACGCCTGCGACGACCCATCCCGCGTGCTCGCCTCGCCCTTTCCAGTAGGCATAGAGCTCGAGCAAAAGCACTCCGGCCATCGAGCAACCGTAGTCCGAGATCACATACCGGAAATCGTCGTGTGACCTCATCCAGACGGCGTAGACGGCAAATTTGACGACGGCCGCAGACAAGATCCACTTGGCGACCGGGCGCGTCCCGGACGCCACGGCGGCTCCTGCCAGCAGCGAGAGGTCGGCGAGCCCGACGCAATACACCGTTAACTTCCAGAGGATGGCTCGTCCCGTGTCATCGAGGGCGTCGTGGAAGCCGTGGTAGGTGCCGCCGAGGAGGGTCGCGAAAGCCGTCGAAAGAAACGCCATGGCCCAGAGCCGGATCGAAATCCGGCCGCGCCCCCGGCCCGCGCGCCAGAGGAGCGCCGCGGCCGCCAGGCTCGCAGCGGCAAGGGCGTAGTCGGTCGCCATCGTTACAGGCTCGGTGATGCGAAAAACTCCTGTCGTATCGGCAGCCATGCGGTCACGGGCCAGGCTGGGGAAGGCTTTCGTCGCGGGTTCGCCTTCGGTGGTAGCCGCCGACCAGAAGAAGGAAAGTGGCGAGCACCCAGTGCAAGAAGATTGGGATCGATCCGCCGGTCCATCTCTCGGCTGGATAGAGGCTCATTCGGAGGATGTAGCGCACAAGCATCGCCGCAAGATAAACAGAACCGAAAAGGACTAGCCCCGATCCCAGGCGGCGCCTACGGATCACGAAGAATCCTCGCCCGCGCGTGAAGTCGATGCAGATCTTACTGCAGAGGAGGATGATGAGGATCTGAGCCGGGAGCAGAACGGAATACGGGAGAAGCCCCGAGGACCACTCCCGCAGCGGCGGAAGGAAGAAACCCCACCCTAGGAACACCAGGAAATGACCGACAACACGCAGGACGAAGAGCAACAGGAGAATCCAGAGCGAAACGGCCAGTCGTAGCGGTGGGCGCTTCAAGAATCGGTCCGCCGGGAACCCCTAGTCCGTGAGCTCATCGGCGAACATTGTCTTGTAGTGACGGTACCAGTCACTCTGGAACCGCTCCCGCGGGTCATACTTCCTTTTTAGGCGAAGGAATTCCGGGAACTGCGGGTAGCACGCCAGCACTTGCTCGCGCGTCGCGTACCGATGGTAGGTCAGATAGTAGCTTCCACCGCGCTCGATGCCGAGGTCGATGAGGCGGCGGAAGGCGGCCGCTGCACGAGCGAGTCCTCCGACCGTGTGGACAACGTGCAGGTTGAAGATGACGCAGGCGTAAGGCTGTCTGGCCCACGCCAGGAAGCTCTCCTTGTCCGGCTCGATCAGCCGGACGGTTCCATAGATGAGCTCCACGCCGTTCTGACGGAAATCGTCGCGTACGGCGTTCAAGAGTCCGGCGAGCGCTTCGCGGGGGACGTAGATCTCGGTGATCATCTCGGTCGCTCTGTCAGTGGTGCCCAGCCTCCGATCCAGAGCCTTGTGGTAGTCGTCGAGATAGGTGCTCATCTGATGGGTGTCGGACCAGTAGATCTGGCCGGACGTGGCAAGATAGTGCCGCGCGTACGCCTGAAAAGCCTCTTCCCTGTTTGTATGCGCGAGATAGAGGAGCCTTTCCCAATCCTGCTCGGAAAGTTCCCTCTGATTCGCAGGCACCGGGGTCGCGGGGTCGACCGGACGGTAGCAGGAGAAGACTCCTTTTCGCAGGAAGTCTTCTGACTTTTCGTTAATGGCAAACTGGAAATCGCCGTAGAGGAAACCGTCGGCAATGCGTCTTTGGAAGGCCGACATCAGGTCATTGACCGTGAGGATCTCGACGATGCGTTCGACCTTCTGCCGGGGCGTCAGACGCAACCGGACGGATGTCACGGCCCCGAACAGCCCGTAACCGCCGACGCATAATCGGAAAAGCTCGGGATTCTCTGAGCGGCTGCACCGCCTGGCTTCTCCGGAGGCGTCGATCAGATCGAAAGCCTCGACATCGCTGATCATCGGCTTCATCGTGAGTCCCCGGCCGTGAACATTTGCGGCGAGGCCTCCGCCCAAGCTCAGCCGGTCGGCGCCCGTTTGTTTCTGCGCGATGCCCCACTGTCGGGTTCGTCCAACCTGCGCCGTGAGCAGCCAGTCGACGAGTTGCGGCCACTGAATCCCCGCCTCCACTTCGACGAGGCCTTTTTCGGCATCCAGATGGAGAACGCGGTTTAAGGGACGCATGTCGAGGAGCACCGCATCCAAACCGAATTGCTGTCCTCCCATGGCGTGACGCCCCCCGGCGATGGAGATCGCCTTCCCGTCACGCTGGGCGCGTCGGAGCGTCATCCGGATCGTTTCGAGGGAGTCAGCGGAAACGATTCGATCGACACGAGTGGGGTTCAACTGCGAGTGGACATCGTTGACGAGAAGGCCTGGGGCTTGTGGCCCCGGGCGTACGCGGCCCGCGGGAGAGAAAGCGAGAAGGCCTGCTGCCTTCAGAAAATCTCTTCGGTTGAACATGCCGCGATCTAGCAACAGTCAGCGGCGACGCCCTTGCTAGAACCGGAACGAGCGTTCCGATTCTAGCAGCCGCAGCCGCGGCTCGCAGAGCGCCTGGACTTCGCGCGCGATGCGCGAAAGCGACGGAGGCTTCATATGGTAGAGATAGATCGGCACGCGGGACGGCGCCTTTTGCAGCTCCCTGCGCAGAAGCATGGGCGTTAAGTGTCGGGAGGCGCGCGCCACGGCGAGCTGCGTGTCGGAGAAGGAGAGCTCCAAAAAGATCGCCTTCAAGTCGCGTGCCCGGCGCGCCATCTCCCAGAGGCGATCGGTCGGCTCGGTGTCCCCCGAGAAGAGGACGGAACGGCCGGGTTTAGAGACGATGTAGCCGTAGGCGGGGACGACGTGGCTGACCGCAAACGGCGTGAAGACCGCGGAGCCCGCGCGAAACGGCCTTCCCTCCCTGATCGCTCGCAGGCGGACCGTGGGCCTGGTGCGGGAGGGCAGCCTCGTGAAATCTGGCCAGATCCGATTGTTCAGGATGTGGCGGTGGAGGGCCGAAAGCACCGGCCGGGGCGCGACGATCTCCAGGGGCCGTGACTGGCCATAGAGGTTTTCCACGAGCAGCGGCAGCGAGGCAATGTGGTCGAAGTGAGCGTGTGTCAAGACGACGCGTCGGATGCGCCGCTGGGCCGCCAGCGGCACGGCGTCCGTTAGGGAGCCCGCGTCGAGGGCCGTCTCACCGTCCACCAGGAAGGTGGTCAAGCGGTAGCCGGGCGCGGACCCGCCGTAGGGGCCCAGCACGCGGATGGCCAGAAGTTTGCGAAACACTCGGGGCAGATTCTAGCCCGCCTCCCCCCGCGCTCGATGTCGCGCCCTTTGCGTTGAAGCGGCGCGTCTCGGGCCCTCTCTCTCAGAACGTGAAGCCTATGTACCAGGAGAACCGGTAGCTCGACGTGTCCAGCCGCAGCTGCTCCGAGAGATCCGTATTCAGAAGCTTGGCGAAGTCGAAGTGCACCGGCAGGCCGAGCAGGAACACGTCGATGCCTCCGCCGTAGGATGCCAGGGCGTCCTGAAACTGGCTGGTCTCCGAGTTCCAGAGCTGGAAGCTGCCTCCCTTCAGCTTCGACCCGGCGATGTCGAAAAAGACGTGCCCGCGGATGTTCCGGAACCCGATCCAGGGCAGAGCGATCAGGTCGATCAGCGGGAAACGGAACTCGAAGTTGGCATAGGCGCAGCTGTTGCCGAAGATCTCGGCGTAGTTGACCCCGCGGAAGGTGTCCAGGCCCCCGAGGGCGCAGATGTCGGGGACGTTGCCCGTGGACTGGTAGCCGACGAAACGCAGGGCGAGCAGCATGCGCTTGCTGATCGGGAGGTAGTCCCGAAGGTCGAAGTTGACGTTCTCCGTCAGGGTCGAGCCGATCGGCGTGCCCGGGGGCAGCGACGTGTCCTTCTTGAAGTCGGGCGCATAGGAGTAGCCGAGGAGGAACCGGTAGCCGGCCCGCGGCCCCCACTCCTGGTACTCGACCGTGTCGCCGGTCAACCGGAGGCCGATCTGCGGGTATTCGTTCGTGACGTTCTGGAAGCCGATCAGGGTCTGGCCACCCGTGCCACTGACGAGGTAGTTATAGTCGACATTGCGGGAGATAAACGACAGGTCTCCCTCGAGGCGGAAGTAGCGCGAGAGGGGATAGAGCCCGAGCAAGGAGCCGCCCGTGTAGCGAGCGGCCTGCTGGGTCCGCTGCAAGACCGGCTGACCTCCCTGCTGCGCGACGCCGAGGTAGTACGTGCGGGCGTCGAAAGCCCGGATCCCGGTCTGGAGGCGACGCGCCAGGTTCCAGTAGGAGAAATCAAACACCGTGAAGTTCGACAGGGATTCGATGACGGCGATGAAGCGGCGGTCGCCCAGATTGTCTCCGAAGATGAGGATCGTGTCGGAGTAAAAGGTCTGGTCCGTGTTGACGCCCGCGATGACCTGCGCATCCTCCAGGAAGAGCTTGTGTCCCGCCTTGGGTTGCACCTTTTCGGGATCGAACGCGACCTCGATCGCGGGCTGGAACGGGGCGATCCCTCCAGGCGCGGCCGGCGAGACCGAGGGATTCAATTCGGGAAGCTTCCGCACGGGTTTCTTCGGGTCGGCGATGTAGAGGGTAAAACGCCGTTTATAGTAGGCGGCGAACACGAGCCTTTCGGCGTTGTCCTTTCCCACAAAGACCGTGGGCGTGAAAGCCCCGGCGACCACGTTTGTGTGGAGCAGCGTTTCGCCCGTCTCGACGTCGACCGAATAGATGTTGTAGATGCCCCCGTCCCGGTCGGACGTGAAGAAGAGCCTCTTGCCGTCGGGGGAGAGGGCCGGATCCTCGTCGTTCCAGTCGCCGTAGGTGACCTGCTCGCGGGACTCGGGAGAGTCCGGATGGAAGCGGAAGATCTTGGCGTGCGTTCCCCGCACCGAGGAGTAGTAGATCCATCGCCCGTCCGGGGAGAAGGTCGGGCCGAAGTCGAAGGCGTCGTCGTCGGTCAGGTTCGTGATCGTCTTGGTGGCGACGTGGTAGGCAAAGATGTCGGCCCGCCCCCCCTTCAGGGCGTGGAAGAGGATCATGCTCCCGTCGGGCGAGAAGGCAGGACTGAGCTGCTGATCGAGTTCCGGCATCTCGATCCGCTCGCGGATGTCTCCGTCCAGGGCGTTTAAGAGCAGCAGGTCGCGCCCGCGCTCGCGGCGCGCAAAGACAGCGACCGAGTTGCCGTCGGAGGAGACGGCCACGTCCACTCCGCTCTGGGGCCCCGTCGTGACCCACTGGGCGACGATGTACTCATAGGCGGTCTTGCGCCCCTTGGTCAGATTGCGAAAAAGCTTGCGGTCACGAGTCGAAAGGACCACGACATCCGCGTCTTCCTTGTAGGTCGAGATGGCGGCGATGAAGTCCCCCGAAGGGTAGGCGCGGGGGGAGAGTTCCGCCGAGGGTGTGTCCTCGATCTTGAACCGTTCGCCAAAATCGATCGGCTCGCCCTTCTCGGTCAGGATGTTTAGGTACCGCCGCCGCAGGTAGCGGCGGAACTTGATGTCGAAGTCTTCCGGCGAGATGTTGAAGGTGCGCCGGATCGGTTTTTCGAGATTCGCGCCGATCTGGTTACGGAACTCGAAGAGAAAGTCGCGCACTCCCTCCTTGCCCCACTCGGCCGCCACGAAGTCAAAGACCGCGTGGCCAAAGCGGTAGGCGAAGAACCCCGAAATCCCTTTCTGCGCGATCTCGGGGACCTGGTCCGCCAGGACCGCGTCGCGCAGCACCATCCGGTCCTTGTTGTCCTCGTCGTTGCCGAAGTAGGAGGCCATTCCTTCCAGAAACCACTGCGGCGCGTTGGTCGTCGCGGCCCGCAGGTAGTTGCCGCCGAACAGAATCTCGAACTGGAAAACGTGCGTGAGCTCGTGAGCGATCAGTTGCTGCAGCTTTTCGTCCGGCAGGTCCACGGGCAGGACCATGCGGTTGCGCGAGGGCAGCGCGAAGGCGCCGACTCCCTCGGGAATGAAGTTCAAGAGCGTGTTGGTCTGCTCGAAGTCAGAGTGCGTGGCGTAGTAGATCAGGTTGATCGGCTTGGGGATCTGGTAATTGAGCTGTCGGGAAATGTCGTCATAGGCGCTCTCGGCGAAGGAGGCAACCTTCTGGAGTGAGACCGCCTCCTTCTCGTAGAAGTAGATGGTGAAGTGCGTCGATCGATAGGTCTTCCAGTCGAACCTGTCGTAGACGATCTTGTTCTCGCCGAAGGAGTAGTCGGGGTTGTACAGGTAGATCTGCCCCGCCGCGGGAGCGGCAAGCGCCCCGAGCACGACGGCAAGGACAATTCGCTTCATGAGTCTCCCGCCTCCTTGTGCAGGCTAGTCTGTGAAGATGTACCGATCGGCCTCCCGTTCGCGGGCCACGAACAGGTTCAGGATCTGGTTCTCCAGCGAAAAGAGATTCTCAAAGAGGCCCTGGAGTTCGTCGGTCCGGTGGCCTCCCGTCTGGCGGAAGTCCTTGAACTCGTCCTGCAGAAGCTTCTCGCCGGAGCGCCCGTCGAAGACCAGGAAGACGATGTCGAAGAGAAAGCCGGTCTGCTCGACGTAAACCTGGCGGTAGTACGTCTGCCCGTTGATGGGGGAGACATACTCCTCGGTCTTGTATCCCGAGCGGTCCTCGACCTTGAACTCGAGGCTACCGGAAACGATGATCTCGGCTCCCGTCGCGGCTCCCACCGAGTGCCAGAACTCGGTCGCCCGCGCGAGCTCGGTGAGACTCTGGGTCGGCAGCTTCAGGTCCGGGGGCGCCTCGAGGACTTCGAGCTTTGTCTTCTTGTCCACCTGCCTCTTCAAGAACCCGTGAAACTCTCCCTGCAGGTCCACGTTGGCGAGACGCTTGTCGCGGGCCTTCTCCGCCTCGGTGACGATCAGAAAAGGAGCCAGCACAATTCGCTCGTTGCCACGCAACGGCAGGCGGGGTTTCAAGGGCAGCCGCAGGCGAACCTGGGTCACGCCGCCAAAAACCGGAGAAATCGTGAGCAAGAGCCCCAGCAGGACCGCAGACGCAAGCCTCCACGGTCGCAACGCGTCTGTCCTAGGAGGCACCGGAGGCCTTTCCCGTTGTCCGTGTGTAGGAGGTGTAGAACTCCGCGAAACGGGCGTAGTTGCGACGGATGTAGTTGTCGTTCGGGTCGAGTTCCAGAGCCTTCTTGTACTCGGCCAGCGCCCTGGCAAATTCGCCGCTCGCTTCCAGCGCGACCGCCAGGTTGTTGTGGGCGCGGGGGTTGTTGGGTTCTTTGGCGACGGCCTGTTCGAACCGGAAGGCGGCCTCGCGCCAGAGACCCCTCTTGGCCACATCCGCCCCGAAAGCCATCTGGGACCCCGCCCGTTCCGTGTGGGAGTAGGAAGCGCAGCCGGCGGCCACGAGCATCACCGCGGCCGCGAACCTCATCCAGTGCTTGGTCAAGCTCCCTCCCGCCGGGCGTGGCTATTATAGGAAAGCTTTCCCCGGCGGAAAGATTTCGGGCAATCGCGCTTCTTTTTGGATAAAGGGTCGCTTAAGTTAGGTCGATGAGCCGCGATTCGGTGCTCCGTCGGGTGGCCGTCTCCTGGGCCCGGAGCCGGGAACTGACTCCGCAGCGGCTCTGGCCGGCCCTTCGAGCCCGCGGAAGCGTCGAGGCGCTGCTCGCGACTGCGGAGGACGAGCTTGCCGGGATGCTCGGTTCGCCCTCCCGCGCGCGCGCCGCGCTGTCCTCCCGCGACGACGAGGCGGCCGAGCGGTGGGCCGTCGAGGTCGAGCGTACCGGCATGCGGGTCGTGACCGCTTTTGACCCGGAGTACCCGGCGCCGCTGGTGGAGATCCCGGACCCTCCGTTTCTGCTCTTCGCGCAAGGCAACCTCGAGCGCTTGAAGTCGCCAGCCGTCGCGGTCGTGGGATCGCGCGACGCGACGCGCTACGGTCGGGACGTGGCCTCGCGTCTGGCCCGGGAGCTGTCCTCCGTCGGCGTTGTGGTCGTCTCCGGGTTCGCGCGGGGAGTGGACTGCGCTGCCCATGAGGCGGCTCTCGAGAGTGCTGGCGGCACGATCGCGGTCCTGGGCTGCGGTCTGGATGTGGAATACCCGAGGGAGCACGCCCGGCTAAAGGAAGCGATGCGCAAGCGCGACCTCTTGCTGTCCGAGTTTGCCCCGGGCACCGAGCCGCGGTCTTCCAACTTCCCGGTGCGCAACCGCATCATCGCGGGGCTCTGCTCCGGCGTCGTCGTGGTCGAAGCCTCGCGCCGCTCGGGCTCGCTCATCACGGCGCGGCTGGCCAACGATTTCGGCCGCGACGTTTTTGCGGTTCCCGGCAGCGTCTACTCGGAGACCTCCGTGGGCTCACACGGACTGCTGCGCGACGGCGCGATCCTCTGCCGGGGAGCCGAGGACGTGCTCTCCGAGCTTTTTCCAACGATCGGCATGGCGCCGGTGAACGCACCCGCGGCGCCGACGCCCCCGGGCGATCTCTCGGCGGAGGCGAGGAAGGTCTTCGAGGCGCTCACCCGCGAGGAGGCCGCCGCGGCCGAAGAACTCGTGGAGAAGACGGAGTTGCCAGCCGCGACGGTGCTCGCGGCGCTCTTCGAGTTGGAGGAGGCGGGCCTCGCCGTTTTTTCCGACGGTGGCCGCTACGGCCTCGTGCGGCGCTGAGAGTTCGCCCAATGTCTTCAGACGCCGGGAGTTAGGTCGCGGGAATCAAAGTTTGTTCTGGCTGGAGGAAGCTTCCGCGTTTGCGCTTTGCACCCGGATGTGGCAGTTTCCACCGCCCTTATGCCCGGCAAATCTATCGTCATCGTCGAATCGCCTGCGAAAGCGAAGACACTCGAAAAATTTCTGGGCAAGGGGTATCGGGTTCTCGCCTCGTACGGGCACATACGCGATCTGCCGAGGAAAGGCCTCGGTGTTGACCGCAGCCATTCCTACCAACCGACCTACGAAGTCCTCTCCGGGAAGGAAAAGACGCTAGCGGAGCTCAAGAAGGCGGTGCGCGGAGCCTCGACCGTCTATCTGGCCGCCGACCCCGACCGCGAAGGGGAGGCCATTTCCTGGCACCTGGAAGAGGCCTTGAAACCCGGCGCGAAGAGCACGGTCTTCAAACGCATGCGCTTCAACGAGATCACGAAGAAGGCGGTGCTCGCCGCCGTGGAGCAGGCCGGGGAGATCGATACGCATCTGGTGGGAGCGCAGCAGGCGCGCCGCATCATCGACCGGCTGGTGGGTTACGAGGTCTCGGACCTGCTCTGGAAAAAGATCTGGCGCGGCCTCTCGGCGGGGCGGGTCCAGACGGTGGCGCTTCGAATTATCTGTGAGCGGGAGAGAGAGATCGAGGTTTTTGCTCCCGTCGAGTTCTGGACCGTGGACGCGGAGCTCTCGGGCCGCATGCCCCCGGCGTTTACGGCGCGGCTCTCTGCCTTCGACGGGCAGAAGCTGAAGTTTGACGGGTCGGACCCGCGTCTCTCCTCGGAAGCGGAGGCGGAGCGCGTACGGACCAACGTCCGCGACGCCGTCTGGAAGGTCGCGAAGGTCGAGAGCTCCGAGCGGCGCAAGAACCCGCCTCCTCCCTTCATCACCTCGCAACTCCAGCAGGCCGCCGCCCGGCGGTTCTCCTTCCCGGTCCGGCGCACGATGCAGATCGCGCAGCGGCTCTACGAAGGCAAGGACATCCCCGGGCGCGGGACGCTCGGCTTGATCACGTACATGCGGACCGACTCGACCCGGGTCTCCGCCGAAGCCCTTTCCGCCTTGCGCGAGCACATCGGGGCGCGTTATGGCGCCGCCCATCTTCCCGAGTCGCCTCGGTTCTTCAAGAGTCGGCGCGATGCGCAGGAGGCCCACGAGGCCATTCGTCCGACCTACCTGGATCTGCCCCCCGAGGAGGTGACCCCGCACGTCACGCCCGAAGAGGCGAAGCTCTACCGTTTGATCTGGGAGCGGTTCGTGGCTTCGCAAATGGCGCCCGCCGTCTACGACACGACCGCGGTCGAGATCGAGGCGGGCAAGGCCCTCTATCGGGCCTCCGGCTCGACCTTGAAATTTGCCGGCTATCTGGCGGCCTACGGTCTGGCGGCGGATGAGGACGAGGACACCGAGAAGGAAGGGGACAAGCTGCCGAATCTGGGGCAGGGAGAGACCTTGAAGCTCCTCTCCGTCACACCGGAGAAGAAACAGACGCAACCGCCACCGCGGTTCAACGAAGCCTCCCTCGTCAAGTTCTTGGAGGAGAACGGCATCGGACGCCCCTCGACGTATGCCGAGATCCTGCGCAAGCTCGAGCAACGCGAGTACGTGCACAAGAAGGAGCGCCGCTTCATCCCGACCGCGCTCGGCCGGACGGTGATCGAGCTTCTGATCCCGTTTTTCGACGACTTTTTCGAGACCTCCTACACGGCGCGGATGGAAGAACGCCTGGACGAAGTCGAGGAGGGAAAGCTCTCCTGGAAGAAGGCTCTGGCCGAGTTCGACAAGACCTTCACCCGAGACAGAGACCGCGCCTTGCAAGACATGGTCTCGGGAAAGGCCGGGATCCCGCTCGAGGAGGCCAGGAAATTGCTTTCCTTCCCCGTCGTGCCCCAGATCTCCGAGAAGTGCGTCCAGTGCGGCAAGAAGTTGAAGCTTCGCATGGGCAAGAACGGCCTCTTCATCGCCTGCAGCGGGTACCCGAGCTGCACGTTTACCGAAAACATTCCGGACCCTGAAGAGGACGTCGTGGACGCGACGGAGTTGGAAGCCAGGATGTGCGATGAGTGCGGCTCGCCGATGAAGTTGCGGCAGAGCCGGACGGGCTCTTCCTTTCTCGGGTGCACGGCCTATCCAAAGTGCCGCAACCTCGTCAACGTCGTGATGGCGGGCGGCAAGGCGGAGGCGCGGCCCGATGAACCCACGGGGCAGCTCTGCCCCGAGTCCGGGCATCCTCTGGTGCGTCGCCATGGCCGTTATGGGGCTTACGTTGCCTGCAGCGGCTACCCTGTCTGCAAGTACAAACCGCCCAAACCGGTGCTCGACACCGGTGTCCGCTGCCCAAAGGACGGCGGGGTCATTGCCGAGCGGCGCGGACGCTTCCGCCCCTTCTACGGATGCATCAACTACCCCGGCTGCGACTTCACGCTTTCCGTGCGGCCCGTCCCGGAGGCCTGTCCCTCCTGCGGCAACGCCTATCTGCTCCTGCGCGAGCGCAAGGGGGGAGACGTGTTCGCCTGCGACCGCGGCGGATGCGGTTTCGAGAAGCCGGCGGGCCCGGTCCCGCCGTTGAGGGAGGTCTTTCCTGCGTCGTCGGCCCAGAAGACCCCGCGCAAGTCTGCCGGGCAGGCGAGCGGGGCAAAGAGAGCGGCCGCCGGCCGCCGGGCCGGCTAAGCGGCGCAAGGCCGCCGAATTGACAGCGCGTCCAAGGCGCGCCGGATTCCGGATGCTTGGACTTATGTCAGATTTGACATAGCGCGGATCGCAACTTCTGCCTGCCACCCCGCTAGAATCCGGCCGTGAAGACCCCCTGGGCAAAATTCTCCCTTCCGGGCGAAGAGACCCCCTACGCGCGCGGGCAGTCCCCCGAATTTCGCAAGGCGCTGCGAGAGATCTTCGGCCCCCTGGTCGAATGGGTCGGGCAGTGGCCGCCCGGCACGCATCCCTGGCTGATGACGGAGGTGCCGGCCGAGGGCTCGATCTCCGCCCTTTTTCGGGATCTGGAGAAGAGGTTGACACCGGCCGGATCGCTCTGGGTCGTCTTTGCGAAGAAACCGTTCGCCGAGGAGCTCGGATTTCCGTTCACCTGGTCAGACGTTCAGAAAGCGGGTCTTGCGGCCGGTCTCTTGGACAACAAGATCGCCGCCTTCTCGCCCCGCCTGACCTCCCTCCGGTTCGTGATTCCGCTCGCGCGCCGAAAGGGCGTAAAACGTAAAACGTAAAACGTGAAACGTAAAGCGTGGAAGCCACCTGGCTTCGTTTGACCTTTCACGCGTAACGTTTAACGGTCCCGGTAGAATCGTCTTCACATGAGGGTCTCGGTCGTGGGCGCGGGGCTGGCGGGTTCGGAGTGCGCCTGGCAGCTCGCCCGCCGCGGCCACGCCGTACGCCTCTACGAGATGCGGCCGGAGGTGAAGACGGCCGCCCATCAGACCGACCGGTGCGCCGAGCTCGTGTGTTCAAACTCCTTTCGCTCGGACAACCCGTTCAATGCGGTGGGGCTCCTGAAACGCGAGATGGAGGCCCTGAACTCTCTGATCATCCGGTGCGCGCGGGTGGCCGCCGTGCCGGCCGGCGACGCGCTGGCGATGGACCGGCACATCTTCGCCAACGCCGTGACCGACGCGCTGGCGTTAAGCCCCGGGATCGAGCTGGTGCGAGAGGAGGTTCGCCGGATCCCCCAGGAGGGGTTCGTCGTCTTGGCGACCGGCCCTTTGACCTCCGAGGCCCTCGATCGCGAGATCGCAGGGCTGCTCGGCACGGAAGATCTTTACTTCTACGACTCGATCGCGCCCGTGGTGGCGGCTTCGTCGCTCGATTTGTCCAGGATGTATCCGCTCTCGCGTTACGGCAAAGGCAAGGGCACAGACTACTGGAACTGCCCTCTGACGGCGCAGGAGTACGAGCAGTTCGTCTCCGACCTTCTCGCGGGCGAGACGGTCCCCGTCCACGACTTCGAGAAGGGGATCTACTTTGAGGGGTGTCTGCCGATCGAGGTCATGGCCGAGCGGGGCAGAGAGACGCTGCGGCACGGACCCTTGAAGCCGATGGGCCTGCCCGATCCGCGCACGGGCCGGTTGCCGCACGCCGTCGTGCAGCTTCGCCAGGACGACCTGGCGGCCGAGCACTACAACCTCGTCGGGTTCCAGACGAAGCTGAAGATCGCCGAGCAGCAGCGCATCTTCCGCAAGATCCCGGGTCTTCTCGATGCCGTCTTCGTGCGATACGGCATGCTCCACAGAAACACCTACATTCACGCGCCGGCGCATCTGGACCGCCACTTCCGAATGCGCCGGGAGCCGCGGATTTTCTTTGCCGGGCAAATTACGGGGGTCGAGGGGTACGTCGAGAGCGCGGCGACGGGGTTAGCCGTCGGGTTGGCGATCGCGCAACTTCTCGAGGGAAAGGAGCCTGTGCCGATCCCCTACACGACAGCCATCGGCTCGCTTGCCCGTCACTGCTCGGAGCGGCCGCCCGAGGCGAAATTCGAGCCGATGAACGTGACCTTCGGGTTGATCGAGGACACCTCGCATTCGCCCATTCGGGACAAGACCGAGCGCAGAAGGCAAATGGTCGAGCGGGCACTGGCCGCGATCCGGGAGTGGAAGGAGCGGGTGTCTGCGGAGCCGGTGGTTGCCGGTCAGTGAGCATCCGGCTCGTAGATCCCCCTGACCCCGACCCTCTCCCGGGGGGAGAGGGGGAAGGGTGTTTCTGATGCTCGATTGGGAGCAGATCGAGCAGGCGCGGCGGCGCCTCAAGGGTGTCGCGGTCCACACGCCGGTGCTGCAATCCCGGCAGTTCGACGAAGAGTCCGGCGCGACAGTCTTCTTCAAGGCGGAGAACTTCCAACGCGCCGGCGCCTTCAAGTTCCGCGGCGCCTACAACAAGATCAAGTCCGAGACGGAAAAGGGGAGCGTCACGCAAGTCGTCGCCACCTCCTCGGGGAATCACGCGCAGGCCGTGGCGCTTGTCGCGGGGCTCCTGCATCTCAAGGCCACGATCGTCATGCCACAGGATGCGCCCCGCTCGAAGCTCGCCGCGACAAGAGCCTACGGCGCGGAGGTGGTCCTCTACGACCGTTACGGGGAGAGCCGAGACGAGATCGGGCGTCGCCTCGTGCGCGAACGGGGTGCCCTGCTTGTGCCCCCCTTTGACGATTACGCGATCATGGCCGGCGCCGCGACGGCGGCGGCGGAGCTCTGCGAAGAGGTGCCCGACCTTGACTTGCTCGTCGTGCCTGTCTCGGGAGGCGGCTTGATTGCGGGCTCGGCCACCGCGGCCAAGCACTTGCGCCCGGAGATCACCGTTTACGGCGTCGAGCCCGAGACGGCCGACGACACCGCGCAATCTTTCGCGAAAGGGGAGCGCGTTGCGATTCCCGTTCCGCGCACGATCGCCGACGGCCTGCAGGTGCCTTGCCCGGGAGAGCTGACGTTCCCCATCCTGCGGCAGAGCGTGCGCGGCATCCTGCTCGTATCCGACCAGGAGATGATCGAGACGCTGTCCTGGATGCTCGAACGCATGAAGGTCGTGGTCGAGCCCTCGGGCGCGGCGGGTGCAGCCGCGGTGCGCCACCGCAAGGCCGATTTCTCCGGAAAGAGAGTCGGCGTCCTGCTCTCCGGTGGGAATCTCGACCGTGACCGGCTCGCCGGGTTCCTGACGCAACGTGTCGTGCGCAGGTGCCTTTGAGCTTCCTTAACCGGACGGGAATAAGCCGCCGGGGCAGGATGATAGAGAGAGCCGTGAAATCGACCTGCGCCGGACTGCTCGGCCTCTCGCTGCTGCTTGCCCCGGCCTCCTGCCGGGAGCGTCAGAGCTCGGGCGCCGAGAAAGGTTCCGCAAGGATACCGACCGAAGGGCGCGTTGCCATGGCGGGTGACGCAGCCGCGGTCCCGCCCGCCCACGGCGCCGCAGCACCGGGCGACGCGCCGCAGCCCAATCGCACCGTTGGTGTGGGAGACCCCGTGCCGGATTTCGCCCTCACGGATCAAACCGGCAGGATCGTGCGCCTTTCGGAGATGCGTGGAGAGCCCGTGGCCGTCCCCTTTCTTTACACGCAGTGCCCGGTTGCAACCGCCTGCCCGATGACGACGGCGAAGTT
>JBOGJN010000338.1:0-5529 GCA_050745445.1 Thermoanaerobaculia bacterium | reverse complement strand
CCTCGATGCGTTTGCGGGCCTGGACGACAGAGAGCACCTCGGGGCCTCTTTCCGTGCGCGACTTGCGCCGGATGCCGGCCGTATCCACCAGACGAAAGAGCGCCTCGCCGTGCCGCAGTGTCGCATCCACGGAGTCCCGGGTCGTGCCGGGAACCTCGGAGACCAGGGCCCGCTCCTCGCCAAGCAGCGCGTTGACGAGCGAGGACTTCCCGACGTTTGGCCGCCCCACGACGGCCAGCGCGATTTCCCCCTTTGTCTCCACCTCCGCCTCCGCGGGGGCTTCGGCGGATCGGAGCTTGTCCGCCGTAGCCTTGGCGGAGGCGGAGGCGGAAAGCCGCGCCGCGATCGCGTCGGCCAGCTCGTCCACGCCGATGTTGTGCTCGGCCGAGACGCCGTAGACCTCCGAGAAACCGAGCTCCCAGGCCTCCAGCTCCCCCGCATCCGCCTCCCGCCGGTCGACCTTGTTTGCCGCGACCACCGCTTCGACCCCTGCCTCCCGGACAGCCCGGGCGGCCGTACGGTCCCCCGCCAGAACGCCTTCCGCGGCGTCCACGACCAGCACGACCAGGTCCGCTGTCCGGATCGCCGCGATGGCCCGATCCCGTACGGCGCGAGGCAGTCGCTCGCGCCCCCCCGGGTCAAAGCCCCCGGTGTCCAGCAGCCGGTAGGTCCTCCCGTTCGAAAGGCGGGCGTCGGCTTCGAGAACGTCGCGTGTCATGCCCGCCTCCCTGTGCACGAGCGACCGGCGCCGGCGCAGAAGCCGGTTGAAGAGCGCGGACTTGCCAACATTCGGGCGCCCGGCGATGACGACGCGGAACGGCTTGCTCACTGGCCGGCCCGGCGAACGCCTCCCTCGAGCCGCAGGGAAAAGCGCGGGTGCTGGAAGCGATGAAGGTCAGGAAAACGCGTGAATATCCAACCGGACCAGAGCTCGCTGCCGTTTTCCATGACGGCGATGCGGGCCGCCGGGTTTTCCGGCTCGATTCCCGTGGATGTGACTGTGCCGCCACTCATCGTGAAGGCGGGGAGAAAGACGTCCGCACGCACGTCGAGGGTCGAATCGGGAATGCGCGCCGCGCCGCCCAGCGGGACCTCCAGCGTCCCGGTCCTGCCGCTCCCAGAGTCCTTCCATTCGAGACGCACGCCGGAATAGGCCTTCGCCACCTCCGGCGGCACCTCCAGGCGCGAAGGAACGTCGGGCGAGGGCTCCGAAGCTCCCGGGACATTCTCCCGGACGTGGGAGACCGCCATGCGGATGTTCGGACTCGGGCGCCCCCTCTCGCGGCACGCGGGTACCAGCAGAGCAGCGAAAACAACGACTGTGCTCGCGGCCCTCACCGTGACATGCAAATCTGTCCTCATCGTGAGACACGCTTCGGCCGCCTTCCGAACTCCCGGGCAACCGCCGGCTGTGGCAGCCGAAAGTCCAGGCGGCGGCGGACTTCGTCGATCGCCGTCAGCTTGACTCGCACCGAGTCTCCCAGGCGGAAGATCCTTCCGCTCGAACGCCCGCGCAGGCGGTGCTGCTTCTCCTCGTAAACGAAGAAGTCTTCGCCCAGGGCCGCGATCGGGACCAACCCCTCCACGAAAAACTCCTTCAGCGTCACGAACACGCCAAACGATGTCACGCCCGTCACGAAGGCCTCGAACTCCCGCCCGATCTTGTCCTTCATGAAGACGATCTTCTTCCACAGCAGGCTCTCACGCTCGGCCTGCTCGGCCCTGCGCTCGCGCTCCGAAGAGAGCTTCGCGACCTCCGCGAAGCTCTCGTTCTCCGTCTCGAAAGCCTCCGCGGCGACAGAACGTCCTGTTTCCAAAAGACGACCCAGCTGCCGGTGCACGATCAAATCGGGGTACCGGCGGATGGGCGACGTGAAGTGGCAGTAGTACGGCGCCGCCAGCGCATAGTGGCCGCGGCACTCCGGACTGTAGAGGGCCTTGCGCTGCGCGCGCAGGAGCAGGTCTCCAAGCAGACGTTGCTCGGGCTTTCCTTCGATCGCGTTCAGGATCTTCTGGAACGCGGACGGGGGCACCTCGGCAAGGTCCCCCTTCAGCTCATACCCGAAGCTGTCGAGCACCTCCCGGAGGTCCACGAGGCGGTCCGGATCCGGGCGGTCGTGCACGCGGTAGATTGCCGGTTGCCTGGCAAAGAGAAGTTTCTTCGCGACGGCCTCGTTGGCCGCCAGCATAAACTCCTCGATCAGCCGGTGGGCCACATTGCGCGACTCGGGCACGATGCCGACCACCAGGCCCTCGTCGTCTAAGACCACGTCCGCGTCGGGCAGGTCGAAGTCGATCGAGCCCCGCGCCTCGCGGCGGCGGCGCAGGAGTCCCGCGAGCTCGGCCATCGTCCGAAAGTCCGCCAGGAGCGCCCCGTAGCGGCGGACATCCTCGGAAGTCGGAGGAGTCTCCAGAAGCCGCGCCACCTCCGTATAGGTCATCCGCTCAGCACTCCGGATAACGCCCTTGGAGAATTCCGCGCCCAGAACGCGGCCCGTGCCGTCGATTTCCAGCAGCGCGGAGAGGACGAGACGGTCCACGCCCGGATTCAAGGAGCAAAGGCCGTTGGACAGCCTCTCGGGCAGCATCGGCAGCACTCGTCCCGGGAAATAAACGCTCGTCCCGCGCGAGCGCGCCTCCTCGTCGAGCGCCCTGCCCTCGGTCACGTAGCGCGAAACGTCCGCGATATGAACGCCCAGGCGGTATCCGGACGGCGTCTTCTCGACCTCGACCGCATCGTCGAAGTCCTTCGCTGTCTCGCCGTCGATCGTGACGATGCGCCGGTCGCGGAAGTCGCGCCGGCCCGAGAGGTCGGCCGGGCGGATTTCTTCGGGGAAGGTTTCCGATTCCGCGACGACGGGCTTCGGAAAACGGGGCGGCAGGCCGTGCGAACGCAGCACGATCTCGATGTCCACACCAGGCTCGCCCAGAAAGCCGATCCGCTCCTCGATGACGCCATGCGCGATGCGTCGCGCGTCCGGAAAGGCCGTCAACCGTGCTTCGACGATCTCTCCGTCGCGGGCCCCGTGGCTTTTGCCTTCCGTGATGCGGATGACGGCGTCGATCTTCAGGTCGTACGGGAGCACGACCTTGCGCCCCTCTTCGCTCTGATACCGCCCCACGACCCGTTCACGAGCGCGCTGCAGGACCTTCACGACGCTGCCGGAAATCTTTTCGGTCGGTCGAGCGCGGCCCCGTCCGCCAGACCCTCCGCGGAGGCGGGACCGCTCCTCGCGCGCCAGGACCGTGTCCCCGTCCATCGCCCCGTGCATGCCCGGCCGCGGGATGAAGAGATCGTCCCCGTCCTCGATCAGGACGAAGCCAAAACCCTCCGGCCGAACCGTGATGCGTCCCGCCAGGAGACTCGAGAACTCGATTGCCGAATACTTCTCTCCCCGCACCCGAGCGATCTCTCCTCGCCTCTCGAGCGCGTCGAGACGCTCCCGAAGGGCTTCCTCGTCCCCCTCGGCGACGTCAAAAGCCTTCAGCAGTTCGCGCAACGACAGGGCTCGCGAGCCCTTCAGGCGAAGGCGCTCGAGAATTTCAGCATCGCGCGGCAACACGCGGGGCAGTCTATCGTGGCAGCGTCGGGGTCAGCGGCCCCGGCGTCGAAGCAGGACAGACGATTCCTACGTTACGATGCGCAACGATCAAATTTCAGAGTCCTGAGGAGGGAGACATGCGAACCGCCTCCGTTGTCCTGGCCGCTCTGCTCGCATCGGGCCTTGCGCAACGCGCGCCGGCACAGGAGAACCCGAGGGATCTCGCCCGGGAGGCGATCGCCTCCGAGCGCGCCTACTGGGAGGCCGAGACCAAGGGGAACATCGCGCTGATCGAAGCGTTCCTTCCGGACGACTTCATCCAGGTCAGCACCGGACCGAAAAACGACTTCTCGGTCATACGCGGCAAGAAGGAGGCGCTCGAAGACCTGCGGAAGCTCGTCACCGGCGGCAAGCTCGTGAAGTGGCGCGTGGATGAGCCGACGGCGCAGGTGATGGACAAAACTGTCGTGCTCACCTACACCTGGACGGAGACCTATCTGCCCAACGCCAAGGCGGGAGTGAAGCCCGAGCCCGCCAGCACGCGCGGCATCGCGACTTCCGTTTGGGTCAGACGGCCCGAGGGCTGGAAGAACCTCAACTTCCACTGGCACAGCCGCCCCGACCCGGAGAGGTAGGAGCTCGCGACGACGAAAGAAAGCGCCCCGGCGAAGGCCGCCGGGGCGGCGTCTGACCGGCTAGGGCTCAGCGCGACGCGGATCGGGGGGCTTCGCAGCGGTAAGCCGTCCCGGTCACTGCATCGTCGGAGGCCCGCAGCACGAAGTTTGCTCCCTTGCTGCGCGCCTGATCAGCGAGCCTGGCAGTCGTGTCGCCCATGTTGCTCTTTTCCACGGCGACATCACCCACCTTCTGGCATCCGGCAACAAGCGACTCACTGCTTGTGAAACTCACGCTTGTGTAGCCGGCGCTGGAACAGGCACCGAGTCCGATCACGGTCACCGCACCAACGACCAACAAAACGAAACGCTTCACTGTTTCCTCCCACGGATCGCATCGGCCCCATGCCGATGCCCACAATGACGGCTACGACGATGCGGTGCAAAGGTTCGCCCAATCGGCGAAACATCCGCGCCCCGTGTGAAAGATGGTGTGGCGAAAGATCGCTCATGTGTCATGGGGAATCAGCCCTTGACGTAAAGCGACGTCAGACCGAAAAACGTGCGGTGAAATGACGCAGGCGGGAGCGCCGCAATCGCACACCGACAGGCAGACTCTCAAACCGGCCGGACAACGCGCTGCTCTTTGCGCGGCTGATCTAGAGGCGTCAGTGGCCAAAGACCGCCACGCGAGAAGAGCGAAAGAATGCTCGCGATGGAGAGGTACGCCTCAGTTCTTCTCAGACGAAAGCGGCCCGCCGTGGCGGGCGCCGAAGCTGGGGGGACCTTAAGAAACGACCGAGAACCCGCGCGGCTGATTCAGAACGCTCGCCTGGGGATCGCCCTGGGAGGCACTCTTGAGGATTCCGGCTTGCCAGAAGTTCCGGAATGCCTCGTAGGAGTCCCAACGAAGGGCATCGAATCTCAACTGATGCTTCCCGAGTTCCTTGAGGAATTTCAAAACCCGCGGAACTTCAAACTCCGCGCCGCCCCTGTCGCAGATCCCCTGAAGCTGTTCTTGGATGCGCTCCATCGTTGTGAGGCCGAGCACCTGGTAGTCGCGCGAACCTGCGTCCCGAGTCTCGACGTGAATCATCCCCTGCTCAGGAATCACGCAGAGTCGGACGAGGAAGTCGGGCAAGTCGGGCATTTCGTCTCCTCTTTTCGGGTCAAACATTGTCTCATAGGTCCTGTAGAATACCTGTATACCTTTAGAGGTATTGCGGGGTGACTAACCTGGGAAGGAGGTGACACGTGGCCGAGCCGCTCAAGAAAACGAGCATCGAGCTGCCTCTCGTCCTCTGGAAGGCGGCGAAGGTGCGCGCCGTGGAGGAGGAGACCGACCTTCGGACGGTGATCATTCGAGCCCTGAC
>JBOGJN010000337.1:0-2398 GCA_050745445.1 Thermoanaerobaculia bacterium | reverse complement strand
CGGCCGGAAGGCGGTTTGGGGACGCGTCGGACCCGCTGCTTGTGTCTGTGCGCTCGGGGGCCCGTTCCTCCATGCCCGGGATGATGGACACGATCCTGAACCTCGGCCTGACTTCGAAGACCGTGCGGGGCCTCGCCGCCGCCGCGGGAGAGCGGTTCGCTCTGGATTGCCGCCGCAGGTTTCTGCAGATGTACGGCGACGTCGTCTTGAGCGTGCCCAAACACGAGTTTGAGGAGGCGCTCGCCGAGAAGCGGAAGGAGAAAGGGGCAAAATCCGACGCGGATCTCTCGGCAGGGGACCTGCGGGAGCTCGTCACGACTTTCGAGGCGATCGCGCGGGGGCACAAGGGGCAGGACTTTCCAGACGATCCCCAGGAGCAGCTCTGGGGCGCGATCGGCGCCGTGTTTCGGTCCTGGGACAACGAGAGGGCGAAGACTTACCGGAGGCTCCACCGAATACCCGGCGACTGGGGAACCGCCGTCAACGTCCAGGCGATGGTCTTCGGCAACCGGGGCGAGACCTCCGCGACGGGCGTGGCCTTTACCCGCGACCCTTCGACCGGCGACAAGAAGTTTTACGGCGAGTTTCTTCCGAACGCACAGGGAGAAGATGTCGTCGCGGGCATCCGCACGCCTCGGCCCTTGAACGCCGACGGCTCGGGGGCTTCGCTCGAGGAGACGATGCCCGAGGCCTATGGCGAGCTGCTGCGGATCCGGGAAAAGCTCGAGAAGCGCTTCCGCGACATGCAGGATCTGGAGTTCACGATCGAGAACGGCCGGCTGTATCTCCTCCAGACGCGAAACGGGAAACGCACCGGGTTTGCCGCAGTCAAGATTGCGACCGACATGGTGGACGAGGGATTGATCGGCGAGGGGGAGGCGCTCTTGCGGGTCGAGCCGGAGCAGCTCGTGCAACTGCTCGCGCCCATCTTCCCTTCGAAAGACAAGGCGGAGGCGGTCGCGCAGGGGCGACTCCTGGGCAAGGGTCTGCCCGCGGGGCCCGGCGCCGCCTGTGGCCGTGTGGCCTTCACCGCCGACCGCGCGGTCGAGATGGCGGTCGGCGGGGAGCCGGTCGTGCTCGCACGCGAGGAGACCTCTCCCGAAGACATCGCCGGGATGCATGCCGCGGCGGGCATCCTGACGACCCGCGGGGGCGCAACGAGCCACGCAGCAGTCGTTGCGCGCGGAATGGGGAAGACCTGTGTCGTGGGCGCGGGGAGCATCATCGTCGACGCGGCGCGAAAGCGCATGCACGCAAAGAAACTCGAGGCCGGCGAAGGGGACTGGGTCTCGATCGACGGAACGACCGGCGAGGTGATCCTGGGGAAGCTCCCGACACAGCCCTCGGAGGTGCTGCAGGTGGTGATCCAAGGAGCTCTTTCGCCGGAGAAGTCTGCGGTCGCGAAGGCCTTCACGCGGCTTCTTTCCTGGGCGGATTCGCGCCGGCGTCTGGGTGTACGCGCCAATGCCGACACGCCCACCGACGCGCGCGTGGCGAGGCTCTTCGGCGCCGGGGGGATCGGCCTTTGCCGCACCGAGCACATGTTCTTCGAGGAGTCGCGCATCCTGGCCGTGCGCGAGATGATCCTGGCCGAGGATGCCTCCGGCCGCCGGGCGGCACTCTCCCGGATTCTGCCGATGCAGCGGCAGGATTTTCTCGGCATCTTCCGCGAGATGGGGGAGAGACCTGTGACGATCCGGCTGCTCGATCCGCCGCTCCACGAGTTTCTGCCCAATGAGGAGTCGGCGCTGGCGAAGACCGCGGCGGACCTGCAGGTCTCTCCCGAGAAGCTGCGCGAAAGGGTCTCGGCCCTCCACGAGGCAAACCCGATGCTCGGCCACCGGGGCTGCCGGCTCGGTATCACGCATCCCGAGATCTACGAGACTCAGGTGCGCGCCATCTTCGAGGCCGCCGCGGCGGCGATCGGCGAGGGACTCTCCCCCAATCCCGAGGTCATGATCCCGCTGGTGGGCACCAAGGAAGAGTTCGACCGCCTAAAGGTGCTCGTGGATGAGACGGCCCGGAAGGTCGCGGCCGAGACGGGGCAGACGGTGTCCTACAAGGTGGGGACCATGATCGAGATTCCGCGGGCGGCGCTGCGCGCCTCGGAGATCGCCGAGAAGGCGGATTTCTTCTCCTTCGGCACAAACGACCTGACGCAGATGACCTACGGCTACTCGCGCGATGACGCGGCCTCCTTTCTGCCCGCCTACATCGAGAAAGGAATCCTGCCGGAGGATCCCTTTGTGAGCCTGGATTCCTCGGGCGTGGGGGAGCTCGTGGCGATCGCCACGGAACGTGGCCGCAAGACAAACCCGAAACTAAAGGTCGGCGTCTGCGGCGAGCACGGCGGCGATCCGCGCTCGATCACGTTCTTCCACGGCGTGGGTCTCGACTA
>JBOGJN010000336.1:0-5572 GCA_050745445.1 Thermoanaerobaculia bacterium | reverse complement strand
GGCCGCGAGAAGGAGAGAGCGATGTCGGAGGATTTCCGAGGAACAGGTCCGAAGAGCGAGGAGAAGAGCGGGGATGGGGCGGCCCGAGAGCCGAGGCGCGGCCTGCCTCGACTGTTCAGCGAGATGTCGGCGACTCCTGCGAGCACGAGCGAGGGAGTGGAGGCGGGAGCTGTGGGGGGGAGTGAGGGAGCCGGGGTTGAGGGCGGAGCCCCCCGTGAGGAGTTGTGGGAGTCCCTCAGCCCCTCAGAGTCGCCCGGGGCGCTGGGCCGTGGGACCGATTCCGCCGGTGAGGAAGCCCGCGAGGAGCCCGAGGAGGGGCAGTGGGGGGTGGGGGAGGAGGAGCACGCCGACGAGCACGCGCATGACGAGGAGTACGTGTCCCCGGCCCTGGCCGCGCGCCGCAAAGGTAGTCCGTACAAGAAGCTGCGACCGGTGGAGGTGAAGCTCGGCCCGGCGCAGGTGGGGCTGACGGCCGAGCAGCGACTACTGGTGCTCGACTCGTGGTTGCGATCGAAACTGCCGGCGCGGGAGTTCTCTCAGTTGGTTGGCCTCTCGCACCACACGCTCTACGCATGGAAGAGGCGGTTCGAGGAGTTGGGGCCGGCGGGTCTCGACGAGAAGCCGCGGGGGAGCGTAACGGGAAGCCGGCTCCCGCAAGCGACGCGCCGGGCGATCGTGATGATGAAGCAGCAGCACCCGGACTGGGGGTGCGACCGGATCCACGACATGCTGCAGCGAAGTGCCGGGTTCACGGCGAGCTCGGGTGCGATCGTACGTGTGCTGCGGGAGGAAGGCTACGAGAACGTCCCGGTGCCGACACATCCGCACCCTCCCGCGGTTCACCGCTTCGAGCGCGCTCGGGTGAACCAGCTCTGGCAAACGGACCTGTTCACGTTCCCACTCAAGCGCGAGCGGCCGCGCGTGTACCTGATCGGGTTCATGGATGATCACTCGAGGTACATCGTGGGCTACGGGCTGTACGCGACGAGCTCGGGTGCGGTCGTACGGGAAGTGTTCGAAGCGGCGATCGCGAACTACGGGGCGCCCGAAGAGGTCTTGACGGACAACGGTGCGCAGTACAAGACGTGGCGGGGGAAGAGCGCGTTCACTGTGCTGTGCGAGCGGCGCGGGATCAAGCAGATCGTTGCGAGGCCACGGCACCCGCAGACGCTCGGGAAGATCGAGCGGTTCTGGGGGAGCCTGTGGCGGGAGTGCGCGCAGGCGGCGGTCTTCCAGGGACTCGATGACGCGCGCCGCCGCATCGGGCTGTACATCGACTACTACAACTTCCACCGCTCGCACCAGGGCCTGGACGGTCTTGTGCCGGCGGACCGCTACTTCGAGGCCGCGCCGGATGTGCGCGAGACGCTTCGGGCGCGGGTCGCGGACAACGCGCTCGATCTCGCCCGCCACGGCGAGCCGCGTCAGAGCTTCTACCTGACGGGCCGCGTGGGGGATGAAGGCATCAGCCTGCATGGAGAGGGGGGCAAGGTGGTGCTGACGAAAACGGACGGAACGCGCGAGGAGGTCGATCTGCTCGCAACGGGCAGGCGCGCGCAGCCGGGCGGAGCGGTGGAGGTGGGTCGGCCGGAGCCGCCGGCCGAGTCGAGCGTGCCGGTCGCGCCAAACGCAGCGGGGGAGCCGAGCTCGTCTGCCGAGCCAAGCGGGCAAGCGCCGCACAAGGCACCGCCCGATGAGACGGGTGGCCCCGAGGGAGGTGTGCGATGAAGGCCCTACGCCAGCACAGGATGAAGACGGGCCCTCTGGCGATCGCGGGTAGCGACGGGGCGCGCAAGGCGGCGGCGGTGATCCTCGAGGTCCTCAGCGGCCTGCGCGGGACGGCCGAGGCGTGCGAAGCGCTTTCGATCACGCCGATGCGCTATTACGTGCTCGAGACGCGGGCCCTTCAAGGGCTCGTCGCATCGCTCGAGCCGCGCCCGCGAGGGAAGAAGCGAAGCGCCGAGGACGAGGTGCGCGAGGTCCGTCGCGAGAAGCAGAGACTCGAGCGGGAGCTGATGCGAACGCGCGCCCTCGTGCGCGTTGCCGAGCGGACGATCGGCATCCCGGCGGCCGGAGCGAAGAGCAAGATCGCCGCGGACGGCAAGAAGAAGCTCCGGCGTCGGCCCGAGCGCGCGGGACGTGCGATCGCGGCCCTTCGGGCACCGGCCGCGACCAGCGAGGTGCAAGCGAAGGGAGGGGTGTCATCGTCCTGAGTGGCGGGCAGATGCTCACAAGGGGGGGATGCTACGGGTCGACCGAGGTGGCGATCGCCCGTCCTGGGGCATCCTGCGAGGCCGTTTCGGCTTGCCGAACCCGGCGGGCGACGCAAGGTTCATCGGAGGAGGTGATCCGATGAAGCTAGGGCGTCCGCCCGTTGGGCTCGGCCACGTCGACCGCATCGAGGGGCCCGAGGATCTGAAGGAGCGGCTGCGCGCCGTGCTCGCTACGCTCACGGGCGACATGACCGTCGACCAGGCATGCGAGCAACTCGGCGTTGGTCCTTCGCGCCTGCATGAGATGCGCCGTCAGGCCCTGGAAGGAGCCCTGGTGGGGCTCATGCCAGGTCGTGCCGGAAGGCCACCGGCCGGGACGGGCGTGAAGACCGACCGCGAGCACGCGCTCGAGCAGCAGGTGCGCGATCTCGAAAAGGATCTTCACGGAACGTTGGTGCGCAGCGAGCTCGCCCTCGCGGTACCCCATCTGTTCCGAAGAGCCGCTAAAAAAAACTCTCGGGCGAAGCGGCCGAAGAAAAGGCGGTAACGCGGTCCGTCGGCCGTGACCGCCGCGAGGTCGATCACAGGGAGCGGATCGCACGGATCGTGGAACGAAAGACCAGATCGAAGATCCCGCGGCGTCGATCGGCCGATCAGCGCGGACGACGGCAGGCCGAGAGAATCGCACGCCGTTCGGCGGTCGGCTTCGTACGCTGGCTTGAAGCCTGCGGCCACTCCCGTAGCGCCGCCGCCGACTCGCTCGGCCTCGGCACGGCGACGCTCGGCCGATGGTTGCGCCGGTGGCGCGAGGACCGGCTGGTGATCCGCCCTCGGGGTCGTCCCCTGATCCGTGCTGAGGGTGACACCCGCCGGACGGTCCTCGCCTGGATGAGCTTGATGGGCCCGCACGTGGGCCTGCCCGTGCTTCGGGCCGAGTTCGCATACGTGGGCCGAGCCGAGCTGGTTGACCTGCAGCGGCGGATGCGGCGCCTCTGGAGGCGGCAGAACGTGGAAGTCGTCCATGTCCTGCGATGGACACGGCCCGGCTCGGTCTGGGCGATGGACCACGCGACGCCGCCTGCGCCGATCGACGGCGTCTATGACCGTCTATTGCTCCAGCGTGACCTGGCCGCCCGCAACCAACTCGCGGCCCTTCCCGTGGCCGATGAAAAAGCGGACACAGTGGCCGAGCATCTCGAGGCCGAGATCCGATGCCACGGAGCTCCGCTTGTTGTGAAAAACGACAACGGATCCGCCTACCGCGCCGAGACGGTGAAGACTTTGCTCCGTGAACATGATGTCCTGCAGCTCTTCTCCCCGCCAGCGACGCCTTCCTACAACGGGAGCTGTGAGGCCGGTGTCGGGTCGATCAAGACCAGGGCTCATCACGAAGCCGCCCGACAGGATCGGCCGGGCCAGTGGACCTCCGATGACGTCGAGGCCGCCCGCTGTCAGGCGAACGAGACCGCGCGGCCGTGGGGCTGGACGGAGCCGACACCGCAGGAGGTCTTCGACAAAAGAGTTCCCATCACAGAAGTCGAACGACGTATGTTCCTGACGAGCTACGAGGCGTATGCTAGAAGCGAACGGCAGGAACGCGGATACGACCCCCATGCCCAACTCGATCACTATCAGCAGGCAGCCGTGGACAGAGTGGCGATCGTCCGTGCTCTCGTCGAGCACGGGTACTTACAATTTCGGAGGAGGCGAATTACTCCACCGTTTGTCCGACGAAAGACGATCAGGATTTCGTGAAGGGCACACTTCTTGAGGTTGACCGCGTTGTACGCGTGGATTCGCTTCAGGTTGACGATGTGCTTGAAGTTCCAACTGACGAGAACGTCAACCCTAGCGACGGTGGCAAGAGCGATGTGCAGCGCATCAGCGCGCATGTTCTCCCCGATAGCGCCGTCCTCGATGTAGGCAGCCGCGAGATCCTCCGCCTCGGCGGACAGCGCGATGGTCTCAATGTGCACCACGGGCACTCGCCCGAGAACTATCCTGACTCCCTCAGGCGCGGCTTCGAGTTCCCGAAGCGTGAGCTCGGACAACACCAGGGTCAGGTCGCCGCCTTCAAACGCCTCAAGCAAGCGGCGGGAGGGCTCGCGAAACTCCTTGTCTTCGCAGCCACCCAGCACTGAAGTATCCGTGTAGATCCGGGGCTTCATGAAGCCATTCTACTCGCAGGCCCTGTCAACGTCTTCTCCGTCTCCCGGGTGTCCAGCCTGCCCAACGCCGCGCGTAACCTGCGGGCGGGGCCGGCGCGGGACTTGCGTTGTTTGCAAGGCCCGTGACGGGACCGGCCGACAGGTTCACGCGGTAGTTATACGTCACCGTCTGCCCTTTGGTCGTTGCTCTCGGAAGCGTTGTCAATGTTGCGTTTGAACATACCATAGTGGGTTGTCAGCCGTTCTATGTAGGCCCGATCCGGAAGAACGAGCTCCTCGATCAGATGTAGGATCCTAGGAGCGTTCGCGGATTGGGGACTCGTCAGGTTCAAGATCGGACCCTTAAGTTGATGAACGACCTCAGGATCGTCGTCATGCATCCACTTCGCATAGAATTCAGGAGGCTCCCACCCGTAGGCTATGACGGCTTCCACGGCATTGCGACGAGATGATACGACGTAGAAAAACACGCGACGGCAATCGCAGCGCAGTTCGTCGCAGTACATTTCCAAGAGGGCATACTCTCCTGGCGGCGGGTACGACGGCGATGGAGCGAGGACGGATATCGTGCGAGTCTCTCGTTTCGCAATTTCGGGGAACTGGTCATGGAAGAGCACGTAGGGCATCAGTCTGGGTTCCTAGAAGAGGACGTATAACGCCCCGCGTAACCTGCGGGCCGAACCGGCGCGGGCCTTGCGCCTTTTGCAAGGGCCGTGACGGGTCGGACCGGCAGGTTCACGCGGTTGTTCGGCGGCGCCCTCAACAAGCGAACCGACAAATGAACTCTTGGAGAGCGTAGTTGGAGAACGGCTCCGCCTTCCATTCGCTGACTGACTTGGTTAATTGGTTAGTTACAGTAGCCTCACAGACGCTACTTCAACGGGGCTCGCGCGAATACACGAGATGCCACGGGATTTCTAGAGCAAGCAGAAAGGCCGCCCAGGCGAGGATGAGGCCCGTCGTGCGGCCGATCATCCACCAGTTATCGTCCCTTCCGAAAGCATAGGACAGCGGCCTGAAAACCAGTCCCCACAGGAGTCCCCAGTCGATCGTGAAGTAGGCGAGGGTTGTTGTAAAGGATGCGAGCAACACGAACCAGACCGTCCGGCGCGATGCTCGCGCGCGCCGTAGAGGGACGAGTGTCAGTCCTCCGGTGAGTACGCCTATCACCGGTACGATCAGGATACGGGG
>JBOGJN010000335.1:0-1373 GCA_050745445.1 Thermoanaerobaculia bacterium | reverse complement strand
GTGTGTACCAGACATTCGTGGAGATCAGCGCCCGCCAGGGGAGCAAGACCGGGGGCGAGGTCGAGTGGGGCAGGCTTCTCGAGTCCGCGAAGATCTCGACGGAGGGCCTGGACGCACTGCGCACGAGAATGCTCGGCGCGCCTTTCGCGGGCGCGCCCGCGCCGCCGCCTCCCATGCCCCGCGCGCTTCGAAAGTCGAAGAAAGAGCTTCTCGCCGCGCTGCCCGAAGAGGAAATGGCGTGGCTGACGTCGTTTGCTGCGCCGATCATCCTGAAGGAAGAGGAGGAGCTCTTCCTCGACCTGGCCGAGGGCTACCAGCGGGACATCTTCAAGAAGGAGTTCTGGGCGCGGCGCGAGCTCGATGGGCTCCAGACGCCGTTTGGCCCGGGCTTCCAAGCGCGCTACGAGGAGCTGCGCCCGCGCCTGGACTCCGTCTACGACGGCTGGCGAAACGACGCGGCGCAGCTCGTGCTGCACTACGGCGAGCCGTCGGACATCCACCACGTCGAGGGCTGCGACCAGGTCTTTCGGGACATAGAGATCTGGACGTACACCAACCTCGGCGTGGCGCGCGGCAAGACCCACCATCTCTTCTACCGGCCTCAGCCGCTCGAGCCGAGGAAGCTGTGGAGAGAAACCCAGACGCCGCTGGAAAAACAGCTGGAAAAACAGCGGGGGTCGGATGCGTACAAGTTCGACGAGATCTTCGTTCCGGGAAGTTGCAGAACAAGTCTCGCGAGTCTACGCGCCGATTGTGTGACTGTCGTCGGGGACAAATGCCATGGCCCTGTCTGCTTCGAGGCCTGCGACGTCTACAGGGTCTACCAGGAGGAGCTCTCGCGGCAGGGCAGCTACGTCGGCGGAATAGCCGAACGGGCGCGGCTCTTCAAGCTGCCGGAGATCTCGACGGAGGGCCTGGACCGGCTGCGCTCGAGCATGGCGACGACAGTCAACCCGAACGCCAAACAGTTGTCCGTCCAGGGGCCCTCCTCGACGCCCCGCGCCACACCAGGACCCACGCCAACACCTGAGCCCGTTCGCGCGCTGACGGCCGAGGAGATCCGCGACCGCATCGTCCATCTCGAGTTAAAGTACCGGCAGTTCCTGGACCTGGCCAGGCCCTTGCTCACCGAAGACGAGCTGCGGCGCTTTCTCCAGATGACGCCGAAGGACAGGGACCGGTTCATCAAGGAGTTCTGGAAGCGCCGGGCCTAGTGTCGCGTCTCGCAAGCGATGTTGATTTGACGGGTCGTCGAGCCGCCCCGGCCCGGAGGCGTTGCCCGCGGAACCACGCGGCGGCCCTCGTTTCGCGCGAAGGGAAAGACCTCCATGGCCGCCGCTCGAACGAAACCGGTGCAAGGGAAGGTATGGCGG
>JBOGJN010000334.1:0-1021 GCA_050745445.1 Thermoanaerobaculia bacterium | reverse complement strand
AGCGAAAAGAGCCCGATGGCCAGGAAGGTGTACGCCTCCTTCACGAAATTCCAGAGGCAGCTCGGCGGATGGCGCCAGATCTCGGAAGGGGCGTTCCACCAGTTCGTTGCCCTATGAAGGCGCTGGGCGCGCGGCTCCTGCTCGGGACGGTCCTCGCTGTCCTGGCGGCTACCGGTGACGCCCAGGAACGGCGCGGTCCGTACCGCATCGGCGTCTTGAATGAAGCCTGGGCCGCGAATCACCCCACGGTGGAGGGGTTGCGGGCCGGGCTGCGCGAGCTTGGTTTCGAGGATGGGCGAAACGTCGTGTTCGACATCCGCTTTACCCAGGGGAAGCCGGAAGCGACTCCGGCCGCCGCCGAGGCGCTCGTCAAGGCGGGTGTCGACCTGATCTTCACGAGCAACGAATCCGCGACGCGGGCTGCGAAGAACGCCACGCAGACGATCCCGATCGTCTTCACGCTGGTGGGAGATCCGGTGATCGCGGGAATCGTCCGGACGGTCGCGAAGCCGGGAGAGAACATCACGGGGGTCTCGAGCCTCACGACCGAGCTTGCCGCGAAGCGGCTGGAGATCCTGACCATCCTCGCCCCGAAGATCCGCCGCGTCTGGGCGATCCACTACGGCGATGATCCTTCGTCCATCGCGGCGATCTGGAGCGCCGAAGCGGCCGCGAAGCAGCTCAAGGTCGAGCTGTTGTCGCGGCCGGTGTATAACGCGCAGCAGCTCCAGTTCGCGATCAAGAGTATCCGGCCGGGCGACGCGCTGCTTCCCCCGGAAGTCGGGACGCTCGATGTCCCGGCCGTTCTGCTCGAGCTGTCCATATCGTCACGTATCCCGGCCGTGTTTGCGACCTCGCTGTGGGTGGGTCATGGAGGTCTCGTGTCGTATGGGTCGGATTACCACGCCGAGGGCGTGCAGGCGGCGCGGCTGGTCGCGAAGATCCTGCGGGGAGCGCGGCCCGGGGACCTTCCCGTGGAAGGCACGGACAAGATTGACCTCGCGGTGAATCTCAAGACCGC
>JBOGJN010000333.1:0-4571 GCA_050745445.1 Thermoanaerobaculia bacterium | reverse complement strand
GAAGTCCCCATGGACGCCGCGCTGATCGAGCCCTTTCCAGGTCTTTCCGCCGTCAGTCGAGGAAATCAGGGGGACGCCCGCCAGGTACAGGCGCTCCGGGTCGCCCGGATCCACCGCGATGCGGCCGAAGTAATAGCCATAGGAATAGAAAGTCTTCTCGATGCGCCCCGTGTGCGTGCGTTTCCACGTCGCACCGGCGTCGTCGGAGCGGTAGACCTCGGTCCCGATGACCGGGTTCTCGAAGAGATCGCGGTTGGCGTCCTGCAGGTACGCCACGAGCTCCGCGATCGTGATCTTTCCCGCCTGGACGTCCTTCTTCAGACGCGCGGCCTTCAGGGTCTTCGGGAAATCGTAGTCTTTCAGAAAGCGCGAGACGATCGCGTCGTCCATGCGTGCGAACTCTGCGGCCGAGAGCTTTTTCAGACGCCGAGGCGTGAGCTCCCCGGGCGGGGTCTCCTCGTCGAAGGGCTCGGAATCCGGCTTGCGCGCCTGATTGTCGAGCACGGCGTAAACCGTGTCGGGATGCGAGGCCGCCAGCGCCAGGCCGATCCGGCCAACCGTCGCGCCTCTGGGAAGACCGCCCGAGAGCTTCGTCCAGGTTCGCCCCGAGTCCACCGATTTCCAGATCCCGCTGCCGGGCCCGCTCTCCAGGAAGTTTGCCGCCGTGCGGGCGCGCTCCCAGGTCGCCGCGTAGAACACATCGGGATTCTTCGCGTCCTGGACGAGGTCAATCGCTCCCGTGCGGTCGTTGACGAAAAGAGTCCGGTTCCAGCTCTGGCCTCCGTCGGTCGAACGGAAGACGCCCCGCTCGGAGTTTTCCGTGTAGAGATGCCCGATCGCGGCGACAGAGACGACTTGCGGGTCCCGCGGATCCACGAGAATCCGGCCGATGTGGTGCGAGTCGGTGAGCCCCATGTTGTGCCAGCTCTTTCCGCCGTCGGTGGTCTTGAAGATTCCCGTGCCGGCGTAGGAGGTTCGGCTCGAGTTGGCTTCGCCGCTTCCGATGTAGATGGTCTTGCCGTCCGGATCGCCGAGCGCGAAGGCGCCGATCGTCATCGAAGACTCCCGGTCGAAGAGGGCGGTCCAGCTGCCGCCCCGGTTGTCGGTGCGCCAGAGGCCGCCGGAGGCAAACGCGACGACCAGCGAATCCGGATGATTCGCCGGCGCCGCGATCTCGACGACCCGGCCTCCCTGGATCTCCGGCCCGACGTTGCGGAAACGAATTGCCGCGAGTCTCGAGTCCTTCTCCATCTGCTCCCGCCGGGTGTATCCGGACAGCCTCTGCGCCGCTTTGATCCCGAGGCGGCGAGGGTGGAACTTCTCGCGCGTCTGCTCCTTGGTCAACGGCGGCTTCGAGGCGGAAAGCGTCTGTGCGGGCAGACGGACCGGCCGCGCAAAGAGAGAGAGGGTCGAGAGGACAAGCGACGTCACGATTGCAGTTCGGCGCACGGGAACCTCCTCACTCGAAGCAATAGTTAACTATTCGGTTAAGTGTTTTGAATGTGAGTTGTGAATCGGAGGTCCTGTTCTGCAAGGGTTGATCACAAATCACAAATCACAAATCCGAAATTCCTTCTAGTCCGCCTCCCAGCGGCGCGCGAGGCGCCGGGCCCCGGCGAAGAGGACGAGGGACGCGGCGAGCAAGACGGCCACCTGGGGCCCGAGGTGTGACAGGGGCTCTTCCCGCCAGAAGACCTTCATGAAACCGTCGATCGCCCATGCGTTCAACGTCACGAGTCCCAGTTTCTGGATCTTCTCGGACAGGAAATAGCGCGGCACCATGCTTCCCCCGAGCGCGGACATCACGAGAATCGAGAGGTTCGAGATCGCCACGAGCTGGATGCGCGAGCGGGACAGAGCCGCGAGCACCAGGCCAAAGCTCGAGGCGGCGACCGCGGTCACGGCGGCCATGATCAGGAACCCAGGCACGTGCCGGTGCAGCTCCACGCCGAAGAAAAGCTCTCCCCAGACGAACATCACAACAAGCTGCGCGACGGCGACAGAGGAGAGGTAGAGAAGCTTGCCGAGCAGAAGCTCGGTCATGGTGACGTTGGTCGCGAGGATCCGGTCGAGCGTACCGCTCTCGGCTTCCTCGATGAGCGCGCCGCCGGCTCCCGACGCGGAGAAGAGCAGGAACATGACGCCCAGACCCGCCGCGAGGAGCGCTGAGTTCGGATTCTTTTTCGTCTCCCCGAGCACGTCCCGGACCTCGACGGCCACGAGCCCGCCGGAGCCGCCCGGGGATTGCCCGGTGCCGGAGCCGGCTGTCTCGCGCAGCCGCCGGACGTTCTCCTCGAGGTTCGCCCTCTGCTCGGCCGTGAGCGGGCCCGCCCAGCGGTCCATCTGCGCGATCCCGGCTTGCACCATCACATCCGGCATGGAGGTCATCGCGACCTTTTGCAGCAGACCCGTCAGGACCTGCGGCGCGACGGGATCAGCGGTGTCGGCCAGGATCAAGAGTCTCGGCCGATCGGAGGAAGGGCCAAAGGCGATGGGAGCCTCCCCAAAGCCCTTCGGAAGGATCAGGGCCACGGGCACGTCCCCCGCGCGGACGATCCGTTCGGCGCCCGCTCTGTCGAGCGTCGCTCCGGCCCTCTGACCGGTCGGCCCTTCTGCCGTCCGGACGGAGAGCCCGGCCTCGGCGCGGAGCGCCTCGAGGAACCGCCGGGAGTTGCCGCTTCGATCCTCGTCCACCACGGCGACCGGAATCTGACGCGTCGAGGAGCGGGACGGCCCGCCAAAGATCGCCGCGAAGACGGAGAAGAAGACGACCGGCACGACGAAGGAGAGGACAAAGGCCGCGCGATCCCGCCGGAGCCTCGCCAGATGTGTCCGGGCAACCGCCAGAATCATTCGCGCAGCTCCCGGCCCGTCAAGTGGAGAAACACGCTCTCGAGGTTTCCGCGCTTCAACGTCAGATCCCGCACCGCGACCCCTTCCCGATGCAAGGTCGCCAGCCAGTCCGGGATCTCCCGGGCCGGCTCGCCGACGGACAGCTGGATTCGCCCGTCGGCAACCAGGGCGCCGCGCGACTCGAGCCGTTGCCGGACGGCCGGGTCCACGGGAGCCGCGCTTTCGATCGTCAGCGTCTGGCGGTCTCCGAGTGTCGCCCGCACGAGCTCTTCCTTTGTCCCGAGCGCGATGATGCGGCCGTGGTCGATGATGGCGATTCGGTCGCAGAGGCGCTCGGCCTCCTCCATGTAGTGCGTCGTGTAGAGGAGCGACACGCCTCCCTGCCGCAGCTCCTCGATCATGCCGTAGATCCTCTCGCGGGACTGAGGGTCCACGCCCACGGTCGGCTCGTCTAAGAGGAGGAGCCTGGGCCGGTGGATCGTGCCGGCCGCGATGTTCAGGCGCCGCTTCATTCCGCCCGAGAGCCGGTCCGTGCGCTCGCGGGCGCGGTCCGAGAGTCCCGTCCACTCGAGGCTCCTGACGATCGCGGAGCGAAGCTCATCGCCGGCGAGTCCCTGATAGCGACCGAAGGCCCAGAGGTTCTCCGCGGGGGAGAGAAGGGGATAGAGCGCGATCTCCTGCGGGACGTAGCCCACGAGGCGGCGGGCAGCCGGGTCGCGCGGCGCGTGCCCCGAGATCCGGATCTCGCCGGCGTCGGGGCGGACTCTTCCGACGACGGACCGCACGAGCGTGGACTTGCCGGCGCCGTTGGGCCCCAGAAGTCCCAGCAGTTCACGCGGGGCAAGCTCGAGCGTGGCGCCGTCCAAGGCCCGACGGTCGCCAAAGCTCTTGTGCAGCTCGCGGATCTCGAGCGGCGGCGGATCGCTCACGCCGCAGAGGATACCGGAGGCGGGGGAGGCACGGCCGGCGCGGTCAGGTGCCTCGTTGGGCCTTGCGGGCATGCCCGCGCCGATCAACCCGCAAGCACCTTCGCTTTCTGCGGGTGCTCCCGTGAATCGTTGCAGACGGCACGTTCGACGCCATCCCGGTCTTCGCCCTGCTCCCGATAGTCCTGGGCGCGGGTCCGGGAAACCAGGAGGCGGACCGGGGCGTTAGTGAGTAATAAGGCAGTCGTCCCTCGAGCCTCGGACGACCGGCCTCATCGGAGGAAACCTATCGCCAGCCCGACGATCACCATCAGGCACATCACCGCGGCGAGAACCCGCCAGCTCCACGCGTAAGCCACCGCAAGGCGTCGCAAGACTTCGTCTCCCGATTCTGCCGGCCCGCCGCTGCGTAGGTAGCGGTTCAGGCGTTTCTCGATCCGAGGCGAGTTGTTCGAGAACAAGGTCGGCTCCCAGAGCTCCCGCCAGGTCTGCTCGTGCCGGGTCCTCAAACGCCGAAGAAGCAACGCCTTGGTGACCAGCACAAGGACCACGACACCGAAGATCGGCCACTTTAGGGCTACGAGAGCGGAGCGGATTCCAAGGAGGAAAGGCATCAGTCGGGCGATGCGGATCGACCGCCCATTCTTGTGCTATTTCTGCGTCTGTGACGGGAAACCGGGCACGTCCGGAACCTTGAGGAAGTTCGAGGTGACGAGGATCTCGCGGCCGCTACGCGAAAGAGATTCGGAGATGCCGCTCTTCTGCCGGACCTTCTTCCAGGCCGTCTCGAAG
>JBOGJN010000332.1:0-2072 GCA_050745445.1 Thermoanaerobaculia bacterium | reverse complement strand
GAGATGACTTCAAACGCGATGCGGCTGAAGTGAATGTGCCAGGGGCAGATCGCCAGGAGCGCGGCGGCGGCCAGGCCGGCCTTGTTCCCGTAGAGAGCGCGGCCGAGCAGGAAGAGCGCCAGCACCGTCGCGATTCCAAACGCGGCCGAGGTCAGGCGCAGGCTGAATTCGTCCAGGCCGAGGAGGCCGATCGGAAGCATCGCCGTATAGAGATAGACGGGGTTCTTGTAACCGGTGAATGACCACAGGAAGAGGGGCAGCTTCACACCGTTCTCGTCCACGCCGTGATGAAGGATGGCCCAGGCGTTGTACCCGAGCGCCGCTTCGTCGCAAAAGAGTCCGGCGGGCAGATCCCGGAGACTGACGATCCGCAGGACGCCGGCCGTCAGGAGGATCAAGAGAAGGGAGAGGAAAACCGCGGTGGGGAGAACCCGTGGCTGCGCCGTGCGCAACTGGCGCCGAGCGGCTGCTTGCGAGCCGGCCTCCGAAGACCTTCCATTCGTGGAAGAGTTCGGGGGGCCCTCCGGCATCGGAACAAAATTATAGCATCCGGTTGCCCGCCCAGAGGTCGGTCGCCGAGCGGCGACTGCGGAGCCGCTGCCGCGACCGATCCTGATTCTGGTAGCATGGATCTCCGTTGCGGAGGAGCAGAGGAGAGGAAAAGATGAGAAGCGTTTTGAGGATTCCTGTGGCCGTCGCACTCGGCGTGTTCGCTGTTTGGGCGGTTTCGTGCAAGCGGTCGTCGACCGAGACGGCGGGATCGACTCCTTCCGGGGACGCGGCCCAACCCGCGGCTGCGGCCGCAGTGGAGGTCAAGTGGGACCCGAACGTCACGCTGGAATCGGTTGAGCCCGTGGACCTCGAGGTGGGGCGGAGCGTCAAGCCGGACAACCACGTGGCCGAGCCGGCTCTGGTGTTCAAGCCGGCCGACACGATTCACTTCGTGCTGGATTCCAGAGGCTCGGTGTCCGGCGTGAAGATTCAGCTCGTGGTGACATTTCAGACCGGAGCGCCCGTTTTCGAATCCAACCGGGTCGTCAATCTCAGCGGTCCGACCGCGACGGATTTGCACGCTTCGAATCCAGGCGGTTGGCCGGTCGGCAAGTATCAGGGGCGTGTGCTGATCAACGGCAGGTCCTATCGAACCTGGGACTTTGAAGTGAAATAGACGGCGGACCGGTTCGCCCAGCCGCCCTCATGAGCGCGAGCAAGCCCGACCCTTCTCGCCCCCGTCTCTTCTGCTGGTGGTTGGGTCTTCTCTTCCTTTTCGTCTGCGCCTCCTACCTGTGGCTCATCAGCTACGGCACGTTCCGCCTGGACGGGCAGGAGATGCGCGGGAGCGCGTTTGACTCCCTGGGGAAGAGTCTTCTCCACGGGCGGGCCGACGTCGAGCCCGGCACCATCAACTGGGAGGGTTTCGACTTCAAGGGCAAGCGCTCCATTCACTACGGTCCTTTTCCGGCGGTGCTCCGCGTCGTCGGGAACCTTGTCGCTCCGCAGATGTACGGCAAGTGGTCGCGGCCGTCCTGCCTCCTCGGGGGTGTCCTGGCGCTCCTCGCCTTCACGCTTGTCGCCCGGGAGGCGCTCACCGGCAACGTTCGGCTCTCCGTGGGGACCCGCCGCGTCCACCTGGCCGTGGCGATCGTCGGCTTCGGTCTCGGGACGCCGCTTACCTACCTCCTCTCCTGCGGGCGCATCTACCACGAGGCCGTGATCTGGGCCCTTTGTGGGGCGCTCTTCTCCCTTCTTTTCATCCTCCGTCTCGTTCTCGGGACGATTGGGGAGACGAAGGGCTTGCTCCTGCTCTCCGCAACCTTCGCGTTGACGCTGCTCACCCGGCTCACCTTCGCAATTCCCGTCGGGCTGGCGCTGGCGCTGCTCTTCCTCGCGAGCCTCTGGCCGCGCCTCTCGAGGCCGGGTCCCCTGCGGGAGAGGGTCGTGCGTGGCCTTCCGCTGGTTGCCGCCCTCGTGCCGGCCCTCCTCGCCGTGGCGGTCCAGCTCTGGTACAACCACGCCCGCTTCGGCTCCGTCTTCAAGTCGATCGACTTTGCGGGCAACTACCTCAAGCCTGA
>JBOGJN010000331.1:0-4955 GCA_050745445.1 Thermoanaerobaculia bacterium | reverse complement strand
CTTCTGGGAGGATCGACGTACACCTTCGGTCTCATCCTGGCGGTGGCGCTTCTCGGAATCGGCCTGGGCGGAGCTGCCTTCGCGCGCTTTGGCGAGGGCCGGCCGGCCACGTTCGCGGGTCTCGCGGCCACGTGCGGCCTCGAGGCTGCGTGCATGGCCTTGCCATACGCGCTCGGGGATCACGTCGCTCTCTTTGCCGCCTTCGAAAGGTCTCTGGGCGGTCTGGGTTTCCCCGGGTCTGTCCTCTCCTGGATTGAGGTCGCGGGCCTGGTCGTCCTGCCTGCCGCATGCGTGGCGGGCTTCCAGTTTCCTCTCCTCGTCGCCCTGCTTGGCCGGGGGCGCGAAGGCGTCGGAAGAGACGTGGGTCTGGCCTATGCCTGGAACACGCTCGGGGGAATCTGCGGCTGCCTGGCCGGGGGCTTCGGGCTGCTGCCGCTGCTTTCGGCCACGGGGGCCTGGGTGGCAGCCGTCCTGCTGCTGGCGGCCTTGAGCGCCGGCGCGCTTGTCCTCTCTTTTCGCTTTGAGGGGCGTCTGCGGCCGATGGCCCTGCCGCTCGCCGCGCTTCTCGCGAGCTTCTTCTTGCTCCGCTCGGAAGGGCCGACAGCGGCCTGGCGGCACAGCCCGATCGGTGCCGGACGCGTGCATCTGGAAAGCGCCTCGCCCAATGTGGTCAGGGCGTGGCAGCGGGATCAGCGGCGCTCTCTGGAGTGGGAGGCGGACGGCCTGGAAAGCAGCGTCGCGCTTCTGAAGACGAGCGCCGGCCTGGCATTCATAATCAACGGCAAAGTGGACGGCAGCTCCCGAGGGGATGCCGAGACGCAGGTCATGAGCGGTTTGGTGGGTGCCGCTCTGCACCCGGAGGTGCGACAGGCACTGGTCGTGGGCCTCGGGACCGGGTCCACGGCGGGATGGCTCGCGGCCGTTCCTTCCGTCGGCCGGGTGGACGTGGTCGAGCTGGAAGCCGCGGTCCTGCGGGTCGCCAGAGACTGTGCGCCCGTCAACCGCGAGGCGCTCGGCAACTCCAAAGTGAGAGTCCTGATTGGCGACGCGCGGGACTTCCTTCTGACCACGCGCGAGCGCTACGACCTGATCTTCTCCGAGCCCTCCAATCCGTACCGCGCCGGGATCTCCAGCCTCTTCACACAGGAGTTTTACGGGGCGGCCCGGTCGCGCCTGGCGGCCGGCGGCATCTTCGTCCAGTGGCTCCAGGCCTATGAAGTAAACAGCCAGACGGTCCGCACGATCTACGCCACGCTCGCCTCCGTGTTCCAGTCGGTCGAGACCTTCTCCACGAAGAAGGACGATCTCCTGCTCGTGGCCTCGGAGCAGCCGATCCGATACCCGGTCGGCCAGCTTCGGCGGCGGCTTGGCGAGGAGCCTTTCGCAAGCGCCATGCACGATGCCTGGCGCGCGCAGAACCTGGAGGGCTTCCTCTCCCATTACGTGGCGCGCGGCTCTTTGGCGCGGGCGATTGCCCGCCAGGAGGCGGGGCGAATCAACTCGGACGATCGCAACCCCGTCGAGTTCGGCTTCGCGCGCAGCCTCGGGCAGCCGAGCCTTTTTCAGAGCGACGAGCTGCGCGAGCTCGCTCGGGCGCGGGGTGAGGACCGGCCGGCTCTGGACGGGGGCGAGGTGGACTGGGCGGTCGTCGCGTCGCAGCGGCTTTCCGGCCTAACGGCGGAAGGCGTCGGCTTCGAGGCGCCTCCCAACTCGTCGCCGGAGGACGTGCGCCGCATTGCGGCTCACGCAAGCTTCCTCGCCGGGAATCTCGGGCAGGTGCGAGGAGACTATCTGGCGGGGCCCTGGGAGCCGGCGGGCCCGCTGGAGCTGGCCATGCTGGGAGAGGCCCTGGCGGATGGGGGCGACCGGCAAGCACTCGCGTATGCCGAGAGGCTGCGCGAGCAAGAGCCGGCCGAAGCGGATGCGATTGCCGCGCGGTATCTCTGGAGTCAAGGAAAGTGGGCAGAGTGCTACCAGGCGACCGCGTCGGCCTTCGAGCGGTACCGGCAAGACCCGTGGCCTCTCGGCATCGTGATGCAGCGCCTGCTGGCCGTCGCCGCGGACCTGCCCTCCAGGGATGCTCGTCTGGCGCTCCCCGTCTACCGGCTTCTGACCCCCGCATTCGCCGTCGCGCTTCTCGACGAGGCGCGGATACTGGCCCGGCTCGCGGTGGCCCGTCACCTGGGACCCGAGCGGGTGGCCGAGGCGCTCGAAGCCCTGGAGCCGCATTTTCCCTGGAGACGCGATCTCTTGGAGGAACGGGCTAGAGTCTATGAGCAGGTCGGCAATCCAAGGGCGGAGCTCGCCCGCCGGGAGCTCGAAGCCTTCCTGCGGCACGATCCCACTCCGTTTTCCAAGGGTCTCGAGGCTGCGCCTTCCCCGTAGTGCTGTGTCCCGGAATGACAGGGGAGAGCGGCTAGGGATACGGGATCCATTCTCATTCTGAGGAGCGGAGCGACGGAGTATCTGCTTCGAACTACGGACGGGCGAAGATCCCTCGCCTGCGGCTCCGTATGACCGGGTACCAGGCTCTGGGTTTTGACTCTCTCGGCCGCCGTTCGCGAAGCGAATGCCTGCGGCCGAAAGTCAGCCGCTGCGTCGCATCCGGGCGGCCTGGACCGCGTTTTTCAAGAGCATTTCCACCGTCAGAGGCCCCGATCCCGGCACAGGGGTGATCCAAGCGGTCCTCGCGGTACGCCATTCGGCCGGAGCCTCCTCTTGGTAAGCTGCGTGCGGGCCGACAGCTCATCGAAGATGCGGTGAACGCATGAATTCCCGATTCTTGCAAGCCCTCGAGGAACATCTCTTGGTCGGCGACGGCGGGATGGGTTCGCTGTTGCAACTGCAAATCACGCCGCCACGCGGATCCGTGGAGGAACTGTGCCTGTCCCATGCCGACGTCGTTCTGGATGTTCACCTGAAGTACATCGAGGCTGGAGCCCGCGTGATCGAGACGAACACGTTCGGCGCGAACAGGCACAAGCTGCGTGCTTTCGGCCTGGAGGATCAGGTGGCGGAGATCAACAGCGCGGGCGTCAAGCTGGCCCGCAAGGCCCGGGAGATCTCCGGCAAGGACGTCTTCATTGGCGGGTCGATCGGACCAACCTCGCTTCCCTACGACCCGGGCGATTCGGAGTCGGAGGAGGCCGTCCGGGCTCTTTTTCGCGAACAGGCGCGGGCTCTGGATGCGCGCGGCATCGACTTCTTCATTCTCGAAACATTCGTGTCGCTCTGGGAGATCCGGATCGCCCTCGAGCAGGTGCGCGAGGTTTCTGCGCTTCCGGTCGTGGCCTCCATGACGTTTCCAGGCGACGCCTGGGAGGAAAAGGAAGACGTCAGCTGGCCCGAGAAGGCGGCGCGCCGGCTGGCGGGACTCGGGGCAGACGTCGTCGGCTCCAACTGCTCGCTCGGCCCGGAAGACCTGGTGACGGTTCTGGACGGGATGGCCCGCGTTCCGGAGGTCAAGCTCTTTGCGGCCCCCAATACGGGAGTCCCGCGCTACCTCGGTGGACGCTTCGTCTACCCCGGCTCTTCCCCGGAGTACTTCGGCTGGTTCGCCCGCCAGGCGGCCCGGCGAGGCGCCCGGCTGATTGGAGGCTGCTGCGGCTCGGCTCCCGAACATATCCGCGCGGTGGCCGACGCTCTCAGAGACATGACTCCGGAGCGCGTCCGGCACGTCCCCGAGACGGTTGTCGTCTCGCTCCCCTCCGAGCAAGAGAGCGAGCGGACAAAACCGTCCGGAATCGCCGAGCGCTTTGCCAAGGGCAAGTTCGTTGTCTCGATGCAGCTTGATCCCCCCAAAGGAACGGACGCGGAAGCGATCGTGGCCGCGGTGCGGACGTTTCGGGAGAGCGGCCTCGTCCACGCCGTGGACATCAACTCCAACCCGATGGCACACCTTCACATGGACTCCCTCTGGATGGCCCTCCTGTGCGAGCGGGAGGGGATCGAGACGATTCCTCACGTCACGCCTCGAGACGCCAGCCTGATGAGTCTGACCGGAAATCTGCTGGGCGCCTGGAGCCAGGGAATCAGAAACGTCCTCGTGATCACCGGCGACCCGAGCCAGCACGGCGACCGTCCTGGCTCGACGGACGTCTATCAGACCGACAGCGTCGGCCTCGTGAAGGTGATCCGCGATCTGAACGCCGGGAAGGACGCGGCGGGAAGCCCGGTCGGGACCCCTCCCAATTTCTTGATCGGCGTGGCCGTCAACCCGAACGAGCCCGATCTGGACCGGGAGGTGGAACGCTTCCGCCGGAAGATCGACAACGGGGCCCACTTCGCCATGACGCAGGTTTTCTTCGAGTGGGAGTCATGGGACCGTTTCCTGGCCCGGTACGGCGAGCCGCTGCCGATTCCGGTCTTGATCGCGATCTGGCCTCTGACGAGCCACCGCCTGGCGCTGCGCGTCCATCACGAAGTTCCGGGCATCATCGTCCCCGAAAGCGTTCTTTCCCGGCTCGAGAAAGCCGGCGGGCGGGCGCGGGAAGAAGGATTCGCCCTGGCGAGAGACCTCCTCGCCGAAGCGAGGCGGAGGGCCGAGGGCGTCTACGTCATCGCGCCGTTCAAGAGTCCCATAACCGCCCTGGAACTGCTCTGATCCGACCCGTTTAGCCGCGGCGACCGCTCCGCTTTGAACTCTCTCGGCCGCCGTTCGCGAAGCGAATGCCGCGGCCGAAAGCCAGGCCGATCGGTTCCCGAGCTGCCCACGCCCTCGTTCGGGCGCACACTGGGGTCACCGTGCTAGCATTTGGGCCTTTCTCAAACAGCGAATGGCGACGCGAACCCTTCGGCAGGAACGGGAGTTCGGGCTCCTCGTCGGAGCGATCACCAGTGCGATAGGTGGCTGGTGGCTATACCGAGGGCGGTTCGGCATTGCCGCCCGGCCGCTGCTTCTTGTGGGGCTGTCCCTCGTCATCTTGGGCGTCCTCTTTCCGGCCGCCCTCCGATAT
>JBOGJN010000330.1:0-1899 GCA_050745445.1 Thermoanaerobaculia bacterium | reverse complement strand
TCCCCCCGGGAGAGGGCCGGGGTGAGGGGGGAACTAGAGCCGCTGACCTGTCTCCCCGGCGTCACCACCTCCCTCTCCCCTTGGGAGAGGGCCGGGGTGAGGGGCGATCTACCACCCCCACAACTTCTCGTACCACTTGCGCCTTTCTTCGGACTCCCTGCCGAGGTTCATCTTCGTTCGGATGGTGTTGAGCTGCCATCCGGTGAGCGAGGCAAGGGTCTCCGCTTCCTGTTCGTGCCGCCGGCGCACCTCCTCGCGATACTGGTTTGCTTCACACCTGAGCGAGCCGGGGAAGGGATGCCGCAGGATGTAGCGCCCCTGAAAATTGGACCGGTCGGCGGTTTCCTGGAAGACGAGGTCCTCGGGGAAGTGCAGCGTGTCGTAGCGGACATGGAGGCGTGTCAGGAAGACCTGTTGCGCCGGGGAGCCTCCCGGAGCGTCCTCCAGCCAGAAGACTCCGAGCTGCCGCAGCTCGTCGCGCGATAGCGGATCCGCCGCACAAGGATCGCACCAGCCCATGTCCCAGGCGTACTCGAGAAAGACTGTCTCCATCCGCTCCTTGCGGACCTGCTCCGAGAAGAGCGCCTTGTAGAAATCCGGGAACTCCTCTTTGACGAACAGCGGGACCTCCTTGTCCGAAGGGAGCCGGACGGTGCGATAGTTCGTCGTCTCGACGCGGCCTTTGCGCGTCAGGGCATAAATGAAGAGCTCCTGCGAGCCGTCCGCGTTGACCATGCCGAGGCGAATCGGCAGCATGAACTTGGGAGACTCGTAGGCAACCTGGATCGGGCGCAGCGTCGAGTAGCCGAGCCGGGCCTGCTCTTTCAGGTTCACCTTCGCGACGAAGAACCGCATGCCTTGCTTGAGGTAGCTCTCCAGCACGCGTGAAGCGCCATCGGGAATCCGGTAGCCGCTCTCTCGCAGCCACGTTTCGAGTCCCTGCGACTGCTGCGCCGAAAGGATGAGGATGTCGTACTCGCCGACTGTGTATTGCGCCTCGATCGTGACGCCTAAAGACCTCTCCCGCGCGCCTATTGAGAGCGGTGCGGCGAGACCGCTCGCGACCGCGTCTCTGGCCTTCATCTCCGCAAACACGCGGCACGGGTCCGGGTCGAAGTACTCGACGAGCCTCGGTGCGGAGTAGGCATCGAGGTGTTCGAGCAGTGCTTTCTCTCCGATGTGGATCTGTTCCTTCGTGAGGAAGGTCGGGACCGGAATAACGATCGCGAACTCTTTCGGGTCGCCCCGGAAATCGTTGGCCATCGTCAGGACGGTCCGATCGCCGTCGCGGACGAGGGCAACCTGCGAGGCGCGGTTAAAGAGCTTCGCGTCCGCCTTCGCCACGTAGAACCCGCAGAACGCGAGGGCTACGCGGCCGAAGAGCAAAGCGCCGACGAACAACAAGGCGGTCCATTTGAAAGAGCGGGACACGGGTATCTCCTTTCTTCGGGAACGGGGCCACGTTCCAGGCGTAGCGCGTTCCCGGCAGCAGCAGGTCAATGGCCGGCACGAACATCGAGAAGAGCGCGAGAGACCACAGCGGGCCGTTCGTGCCGTAGAGCCGGAACTGAACGTAGGCCGCGCCGAGCGCGACGAGAAGCGCAAAGAGGATCCGGCCGGCCCGCGAGTCCGGCGTCGTCTTGGGGTCGGAGATCATGAAGAAAGCGAAGAGAAGGAGCGCTCCGTTTTGCAGCCGATGGAGCGGGATCGCGAGCGGCTCCTGGAGCCAGAGCGAACGCCCGAAGACGAGCGCCAGATAGAAGCCGAGGAAGGCGAGCGTGACGTCGCTGCGGGCCGCGCGGTTGACGACGATTCCCCCCAGACAGGCGATGAGAAAGGCGAAGAAGGCGAAGCTTCCCCACTGGCCGGGGGAGACCCAGGCGCGCCCGGTCGCGAGCA
>JBOGJN010000329.1:0-2113 GCA_050745445.1 Thermoanaerobaculia bacterium | reverse complement strand
GGAAGTGAGCCCGGCGGTTCTTGGCCCAGCAGGCCTCGTTGTGCTCGGTGCAGAGCGGCCGTTCCTTGCCGTACGAGATTGCCGTGATACGGTTCGCCCGCACCCCCTGTCCGAGCAGATAGTTCATCGTCGCCTTCGCTCGCCGCTCGCCCAGCGCGAGGTTGTACTCGCTGGTACCCCGCTCGTCGCAGTGGCCCTCGATTAAGACCAGATCCTTTCCGTGTGCCTTCAACCATGCCGCATTCGCGTCGAGGATCCCGGCATCCTGGGGTCGGATGGCGTACTTGTCGAAATCGAAGTGAATGTCCCTGAGGTTCGCGGTCGAGACGAATTGGCTGGGCCGAGGCGCCGCCGCCGCAGGCCTCGAAGGTGAGCTTGGCACGGCGGGCGCCGGCGCCGAGGGCACGACGGGCGCCCGCGCCGAGGGAGCGGCGGCGGCCGGAGGAGACACGATGGGAGCGGGCGCCGCTATGTCGCTCGTCGCCGGGCGCTTCGGGCATCCGGTGAGAACAAGCGTCAGCGCCAGGACTGAGAAGAGCAGGGGAGCGGATCGAAGTGCACTTCGCATGGCGTTGCCTCCGTGAAAGAGTTCTGTCCGACCGGGCCGAGTCTCCTCCCGACAGTGTCCCGTCCGTGCCTCGACGGTTCGCAGAAAACCTCCTCTCCCATCACGCGCACGGGCTCCCGGCTCTCCGCGTGGCGAGCCGCCATTCACCGATGAGCCGTTTCAAGGCCGAGAGCAGCGCCGGGCCCTCCCTTTGGAGCTCCCTTACAGAATAGAGGGCAAGCCTTCTCAGCACGGCTTCACCTGCCGGCCTCAACTGCACCGATACCTCCCGTCGATCACGGCTGTACCGGCGCCGCGCTACCATTTCCCTTCTGACGAGCCGGTCGACCAGCTCGACCGTGCTGTGGTGCTGAATCTGTAGCCGGTCGGCAAGGACCCCGATCGTCGGGGGTGGCTGCCCCTCGAGTCCTTTCAGCTGGAGCAGGAGCAGATACTGTTGCGGCTCGACGCCGGCCGCGCGAGCCGCGACTTCCCGGACTCGGAGAAACCGACGGATCTGATAGCGGAGTTCCGCGAGCGTCCGATAGTCAACCTGACGCGCGGAGCCGGTCCGTTTGCCTTGTCTTGACGCCACGCGCATCAATATATCGAAATTCGATATACTTACCTAAGCAAATCTTCTCCGACCGCTCCCACACAGCACCCGGGCCCGGGCTTACGGCCAGCATCCGAAGCCCCGTCCACGGGCCTGATAGCGGCGGGAGACGGGGATTGCCTTGATCCGCGGTGTGGTCTGGCTCGTGCTCGGACTGATCGGAGGCGGGCTCGCGGCCGACCTTTGGTGGCAGCAAGAGAGGAAGACCATGATGACGCAGCTGCAGCAGGAGCAGCTGGCGGGTGCGGGGCTGAGCGCGCGCGGATGGATGAAATGCGATCAAAGCTCGCCAGTGCGGAAAAGGAGCTCGCGCAGCTGAGGGCGCAGCCGGTCGCGGAGCGCGACCTTCGCCACCGGTACGAGGACCTGGTCGCCAAAGGGCAGAAATAGCGGACGGGCACAGGCGAGTAGATCAGTCAAAGGGTAAGGCGGGGAGGTTCATGGCTCGGGGCCCGACACGCGGCCGGTCTCACTGGGGCGCGACGTGAAGACGGAGGCGCTCGGAGGGGTTGGGGACGTTCCAGCTCGCCAGTCCGGCCATGGGGTAGCGACCGGTCCGTGTGCCTGCGGCGGGAATACTATTCCTTCAAGTGCGGTCCCAGATGTAGGGGCAAGATTGGTGCTCGGCGGCCGCATTGTCGCCGGATCGCCAGGGCGATAGTTCGAGTAACCGCGTGGATACGCGTTCGATCCACGCTGAGAGGAGCCGTCATGCGACTGTCGCTACGCTTCATCCTCCCCCTGGCCCTGGTGCTCGGGTTGATCGCCTACGCCGTCGTGCCCCTGGTGGATGGTCTCACGCTGCGCTGGTTCGTCCGTGACCTGGACATTCGGGCCGCCCTCGTGGCCAACACGATGCAGGAACCATTGCAGGAATATCTGCGCACCGGCTCACGCTCGAAGACGGTGGCCTATTTCACCAAGATCACCCAGGACGAGCGCCTCCACGC
>JBOGJN010000328.1:0-1219 GCA_050745445.1 Thermoanaerobaculia bacterium | reverse complement strand
TTCCGGCGCCGAGCATAGAGCGAGGCCGGTGGGAATGAAACGGCTCGCCGCCGGCCTTATGGCTGCGCAGGGGAGGTCGGTACGCGCAGGATCCTCGCTCCGTTCGCGCTCGGACGGCGTCTCGCCTGGTTTGCGGCGCTGGGCTTCCTGCTTCTCGGTGTCGCCGCGCGGGTCTCGGCGCGGAGCGCCGCCGGAGTTTCTCCCTTGGAGCCCGGCGCGGGCGTCGGGCTTCCGCGCGTGCAGCTCGAAGAGCTGCGGTCGCAGTTCAATCGCGCGGGTCAATCGGTCCGGGTCCTCGCCATCCTGTCGCCTTCCTGTCCGGCCTGCCAGCACGGCCAGGGAGTCATCAGGAGCGCGTTCGAGAAGTTTCGCTCCGAAAGGCTCAAGGGCTTCGTCATCTGGCTGCCGATCCTGTCGTCGGACAGCGCACCCCTTGCCACACGTCAGGCGGAAGAGTTCGATGACCGGCGCGTCGTTCAGCGTTGGGACGCCGATCGCCGGATCGGGGAGACGTTCGCCGGGCGCCTGAACCTGCGCGGCACGGCCTGGGACGTCTATCTGCTCTATGCGCCGGGCGTGAAATGGGAGGGCGACACCCCACCGGCTCCGACCTTCTGGATGCACCAGTTGACTCGCCAGACCGGCGCAGACAGCCGGTTGTGTCTGAACCCGGGCCGTTTTCTGCGCGAAGTCGGGCGGCTGCTCGAAAAGGCGGGCTGAGCCGGTGCCATCTCCCGGAGCAAGGCCCGCTCGCATCCAGAGCTTCGAGGAGTTCTGGCCGTTCTACGTCAGCCAGCACCGCAGGCGTGCCACGCGGATCTTCCACTTCATCGGGACGACCGTGGGCTTTCTTTTTCTCCTGCGAGCGGTCGCGACGGAGCGGCCTCTTCTCCTGATCTGCGGCCTGGTCGCCTCCTACGGTCTCGCCTGGATGGGCCACTTCCTGATCGAGAAAAACAACCCGGCCACCTTTCAGTACCCGCTCTGGTCTCTGCTGGGCGACCTGAAGATGTACGGCCTGATGTGGCGCGGGAGGATGACGGCCGAGGCTGAGAGGCTTGGATTTGCGGCGCCCGCGGGAACAGCTCTGGACCGACCGGTGTCGTAAGCCTCGCGGCGACCGGGGCAGATTCTCTTCGTCGCTTTGCGCCTCAGTCAGAATGCCACTTCCCCTTGTCATCCCTTCGCGTCCCCCCTGTCATCCTGAGCCCTTCGCCTC
>JBOGJN010000327.1:0-3733 GCA_050745445.1 Thermoanaerobaculia bacterium | reverse complement strand
CGTCACCTGCGGCCACTGCCGCCCCTGCCGGACCGGCCAACGCCACATCTGCGAGAACACGCGGATCCTCGGCGTGCATGGAGACGGCTGTTTCGCAGAGTACGTCGTGGTTCCGGCCTATAACGTCGTGCCCCTCGACCGGGCCGTCGTGCCGATCCGCGTGGGGGCTTTCCTGGACGCGCTGGGCAATGCCGTTCACACCACGCAGGTCGCGGACCTCTCCGGGAAATCCGTGGCCGTCCTGGGCTACGGGCCGATCGGCGCGATGTGCGCGGAGATCGCGCGTATCTCGGGGGCCTCGCACATCGCGATCACCGAGGTCAACGCCCACGCGGCCGCTCATGCCCGCCGCTGGGCTCGGGAGCGGGGCCTCGACCGCGTCTCGGTCATTGATCTCTCCCGCACCAAAGATGCCGTCGGCAGCCTGCGCGAGGCAACCGGCGGAGGCGCGGATGTGGTGCTCGAGCTCTCCGGCGCCGAAACTTCGATCAATCTCGGCCTTCACGCCGCACGCCGGGGAGCGACGATCTCGCTGCTGGGCCTACCAAAGGAAAAGAGCGTGGCCATCCACGACTACACCAACGACCTCATCTTCAAGGGCCTGACGCTGCATGCGGTCATCGGCCGCCGGATCTTCGAAACCTGGATCAAAATGCTCGACTTGCTGCGCGCGGGACTGGATGTCGGGCACCTCGTGACCGATGAATTTCAGGGTTTGGAGAAGTTCCACGACGCAATGACGCTGCTCGAGAATCGCCGTGCAATGAAGGTCGTTTTCTATCCCAACGGGAGAAGAAGTTGAGAGTTGAGAGTCGAGGGTCGAGAGTTCAGCGCGGGATCGGATTTCGCAGAGAGGCAATCCCAGACTCTGGACTCTAGACTCTCGACTCTTGACTGTACCATTCGCCGAGAACTGACAGGAGCCCACGATGCCGACCAACAAGCCGCCGAAACCGGAGTCCGCGCATGAGATGAGAGACCGCCGGATCGCGGAGTTCGCGCTGGAGGAGTCGCGCCTCTCGAACCTCGCGTACCGGTTCAAGCTGGTCCCGCGCGACCGGGTCTGGAAGGACTGGGACCGCACCCAGTTCGAGCAAAACCAGTATCGCGTCGTGGGTCTCGTGGGTGTGTGCTTGAATCGGGACGAACAGGAGAGAGCGCACCGGACGGCGGCGCGGGCGCTGGAGGATCTCGATCACATCCTCTTCTTTGTCGGACAGCCGGCGCAGGCTGTGATCGTGCGGGGCAACCAGGGGACCTCGGAGATCATCAACCGCCCGACGATCTGCGCCGAGATCATCGCCCGGGATGTCTCCAACTTCGACCGGGCTGTTGCGGCGCTCGACGCGGCTTTCCCGGGCGGGCGCGTGGCCGGCAAGATCTTCTCGGAAGGGTAGCTCTTAGCTGTGAGCTGTTAGCTCCTAGCCAGAGGGGGCCCGGCCTTGGCTAACAGCCAATAGCCAAAAGCTAACAGCCGAGGAATTCTCATGACCAATCTTATTGATCACCTGGCTGCCGAAATGGAGAAACTACGACTCGCCGGAACCTTCAAAGAGGAGCTGGTCCTCGAGGCCGCCCAGGACGCCCGCGTCCGAGTCAACGGGCGGGAGGTCGTGATGCTGACCTCAAACAACTACCTGGGATTCGCAAACCACCCGCGGATCCGCGAGGCCCAGAAGAAGGCGATCGACCGGTGGGGCGCGGGGCTCGCGTCGGTGCGCTTCATCTGCGGAACCCAAAAGCTCCACAAAGAGCTCGAGGCGGAGATCGCCTCGTTCTTCGCCACCGACGACACCATTCTCTACATGTCCTGCTGGAACGCCAACGAGGGTCTCTTTGCCGCCATCCTGGACGAACCGGATGGCCTTTACTCCGATGAGCTGAACCATGCCTCGATCATCGACGGCGTGCGTCTGTGCAAGGCAAACCGCTTCCGCGTGCCGCACAACGGCATGAAAGCCCTGGAGAAGATGCTCGGAGACGACAAGACCTCGCGTTTTCGTCTGATGATGACCGACGGCGTCTTCTCCATGGAGGGAGAGGAGGCCAACCTGCGCGAGCTCGTCCGAATCTGCGAAGAGAAGAAGGTCCTCCTCGCTGTGGACGACTCTCACGCAACCGGCGTGCTCGGAGCGACGGGCCGAGGCACGGCGCAGGAGCAGGGTGTCTTCGACCGGATCCCGGTCACGACCGGAACTCTGGGCAAGGCCATGGGCTCGGCCGCCGGCGGGTTCGTCACTGGCCCGAAGGCGCTTGTCGAGACGCTCCGCCAGCGCAGCCGCACGTATCTCTTCTCGAATTCCTTGCCGCCCGCGGTCACCGCGGGGTCGCTCGAGGCCTTCCGGATGCTTCGCGAGGACCCGGCGCCGGTGCGCAAGCTGCGGGAGAACGCCGCCTATTTCCGAAAGGCGATCTCGGAGGCGGGCTTCCGAATCCCGCACGGCACGCACCCGATCGTTCCCGTCATCGTCGGAGACACGGCCAAAGCGCTCGCGATGGGGAAAGCGCTTTTCGAGGAAGGAGTCTACGTCTCGGGGTTCGGCTACCCCGTCGTACCGCAGGGCCAGGCGCGCCTGCGCTGCCAGGTTTCCGCCGCGCACGAGCGCTCCGATCTCGACCGCGCCGTCGAGGCCTTCCAAAAAGTCGGGAAGAAGTTCGGAGTGGTCTGAAAACGAGCGCTCCGGCCTCTCGCGTCAGGTCTCCGGTTCACCTGGAGAGCCACTCGCGTATCATCACTCCATGAACCGTCCCTTGCTTGCTGCACCGCTACTGCTTGCGGCGCTATCGACCGCAGCCTCTGCCGACGAAAGACATCTCATCGTGCCACTCAGTCCGGCGAAGCAGCCTGTAGCCCCTGAGGAGCTCGATAAACGCATCCAGACCGCAGCAAAACAATACAGGGACTATGCGCCAATCCCTCGGGTTGGCTTCCTTGACATCGCATACCCCGCGAGCCCCGAGGAGTACGAGGCGATGGACGGCTACGCAGTCCTCCTAGTGACGGCGATCTCGCAGGAGAAGTCAGAGCTGCCTCCGAAGCGTGTCTATATGCTAGCGGAGGCAAAGGCAGTCGACCTGAACCCGATCGCCTCCGCCATCTCCGAACTGAGCTCGAGCTCCGAAATCGCGGCGACCTTCGGAGTTCACCGCTTCGACGGGCTCTATCTGTTGCCTGTCTTCTTGCGGCGGCCGGGGGCTTCGCTCGCAATGGACTTCTTGAAAAACCGAGATAACTTCGGCTTGACGAAGTTCGATAGGCCAGACGAGAACCTCAAAGGACTGCCTGTCCGGCCCCCCACCGGTAGAGGGCCGATACAGCCCGCCCTAATCAACATGATCCACCGGGAATACCCGGGGTTCCTGGAGGAATGAGCCGGTAAGGCCAGATGCGTAAGCGCTCGCTTACCCATCCTCCCGGGAGCGATTCAGCCTCACAGCTCCTCCGAAACATCAGCCCGACGGCAGCGACATCCGGACACGGGTCGAGCGGAAGACGCCATCGGAATCGAAGCGGCCGCTCGGCATAGCGATCCCCGAAACTTGGCCGTCAGCCGGACTCGCCGCCTCGCGAGCTGAGAGCTGAAAACTGACAGCTGGTAGCTACCAGTCCTACGCTTCGAGCTTCTTTCTCGCGTTCTTGACAAGCAGGATGCAGAGGATCCCGAAGACGACCGCACAGAGGGCGTTGCCCGTGATCAGGTCGTCGCGGAAGCCTCCGAAGAGCTTCCCGCCC
>JBOGJN010000326.1:0-2268 GCA_050745445.1 Thermoanaerobaculia bacterium | reverse complement strand
GCCTTGGTTACTTCGGGAGACTTCGCGCGCCGCGACGGGGCTCGCTTCAGTTCTGTGCGCAGCGCGAGGAGTCTCCCAGAGGGGAGGAGCCTCGCGCTGCGGGAGCGGGAGCGCGGCGAAGGGGCAGCAACGCCGTCGAGGCCGGCATGCCGAGCGGCGATGCGGTGGCGTAGCCAGCCCCAAGCGAGCGAACGCGACGGCTGAGAAGCTAAGATGCCTGCCGCATGGTGATTCTGAGCGCGACCGAGGATTCTCCGACCCGCGCGACGCTCCAGATCGAGATCCCGGCCGAGGACGTCGAGAAGACGTTCCGGTCGGTGACGCGCGCGTACGTGCAGCGCGCCGCAATCCCCGGTTTTCGCAAGGGGCACGCCCCTGAATCCGTCGTGCAGAAGCGCTTCGCGGGCGGAATCCGTGAAGACGTCCTGGAGCGTGTCCTGCCCGATGCGCTGGCCTCGGCGGTGGAGGAGAAAAAGCTCGCCGTCCTCGGTCGCCCGCGGGTCGAGGGGCTGAGCTGGGATCCGCCGGGTCCGATCCGTTTCACCGCGCGGCTCGACTTGAGGCCTCCGGTCGAGCCGGGCGAGTACCGGGGCATTCCGGTGGAAGACATGCCGGTCGAGCCAACCGAGGCGGAGGTTTCGGAGATCTTGAACCGTCTGCGCGACGGGCACGCCGAGTTCCACCCGATCGAGGGGAGGGCGGCCGCGACCGGGGATTACGCGGTTTCGGATGTGAAGGGGTCGTTCGTGCAGATTCTGGAGCCCGGTCAGAATCCGCGTACGTTTCGGGACGAGAAGCTAACGCTCGAAGTCGGGCACCCCGACTCGCTGCCCGAGATCAACGAGGCTTTGCGCGGTGCCCTTCCGGGCGAGACCCGGCGCTTCCGCAAGAGCTTCCCCGAGGACTTTGCCAACGAGGAGTTCCGGGGCAAGACGGTGGACTACGAGCTTACGCTGGTGGCGCTCAAGGAGAAGAGGCTGCCCGAGTTCGACGACGAGTTCGCCAGGCTCGTGGGAGAAAACGAGACGCCGGAGGGACTGAGGGAGAAGGCACGCGCCGGGCTTCGGCACGAGAAGGAGGCGGAAAGACGCCGGCGGTTCCGGCGGAAGATTCTCGACGCGATCCTCTCGCGAGCCAGCGTGCCAACCCCCGAGGTGCTCGTGGAATCGGAACTCACCTCGGCTCTGCGCGACTACGCGCGGTACCTGGCCGCCAACGGCATGGATCCGAAGGCCGCGGACTGGGAAAAGATCCGGCAGGATGCGCGCCCGGGCGCCGAGCGGCGCGTCCAGGAGTACTTGCTGCTGGACGAGATTGCGCGCCGAGAAAGCATCGAAGTGTCGGACACGGAGCTGGAGGGGGAGTTCAAGAGGGCCGCGGCGCGGCGCGGGGTAGACCCGGCCACCCTGCGAGAACAGATGGCCGAGGCCAACGGGATCGCGGCTCTGAGGGACGAGTTGCGGCTGTCCCGGGCGCTTGACCTCTTGATCTCCGCGGCCCGGGTGCTACCCTCGGGGGAGCCCGTGGAAGCGAAGTAGGCGGCATTACGCGGGGAATTGACCCCCGGAAGGGTTGTTATGGAAGAAGAAGAAGAGGGAGGCGGCATGGTTCTCGTTCCGATGGTCATCGAGCAGACGAGTCGCGGGGAGCGCGCCTACGACATCTATTCCCGTCTCCTGAAGGACAACATCATCTTTCTGGGGCAACCGGTCGACGACATGATCGCCAACCTGATCATCGCGCAGATGCTCTTTCTGGAGTCGGAGAACCCGGAGAAGGACATCTCCTTCTACATCAACTCTCCGGGGGGCTCCATCACGGCCGGGCTCGCGGTCTACGACACGATGCAATACGTCAAGAACGACGTGGCCACGATCTGCGTGGGGCAGGCGGCCTCGATGGCGGCCCTGCTGATGGCCTCCGGCGCCCGAGGCAAACGCTACTCGTTGCCGAACGCCCGCTTTTTGATCCACCAGCCGCTGGCCTACGGCATCCAGGGGCAGACGACGGACATCGAGATCCATGCCCGAGATCTCGTGCGCTTGAAGGAGAGGATCAACCAGATCCTGGCGCACCACACGGGCCAGCCGATCGAGAAGATTGCCAAGGACACGGACCGCGACTTCATCCTCGAAGCGGAAGACGCGAAGAAGTACGGCCTGGTGGACGCCATCTACCATCGCCGCGACGAGACGGCGCTGAAGGCTGCCGGATAGGAAACCGGAGCCGGAAGACGGAAGACGGGAGAGGGAAGACGGACCCGTCGGT
>JBOGJN010000325.1:0-3165 GCA_050745445.1 Thermoanaerobaculia bacterium | reverse complement strand
TGACGCTCGCCGACTTCATCGGGCTGGATACCTGTCTCTCGATCCTGCGGGTCCTCCAGGAGGGCTTTGGCGATCCGCGCTACCGGCCGAGCCCGCTTCTGGTGAAGATGGTGGACGCGGGCTGGCTTGGCCGCAAGTCCGGCAAGGGCTTCTATGAGTACGAGAAGCGCTAGGAGAGGCGCCATGCGGGCCCACTCTCGACTCTCGACTCTAGACTCTCGACTCCGCTGATGTTTTGCCAGGTTTGCGGCTTGAAGAATCCCGACGACGAGGAGTTCTGCGCGCGTTGCCACTCCAAGCTCCTGGTCCTCTCGGGTGTGGGGGTCGTGGAGGAAGGCAGCGAGCCGCCCGAGGAGATCCCCTTCGACGAGCACCTGCTCGAGCGCATTTCGACGCTCGAGGATGTCGTCAAACGAACCGGGGAGGCGGTCAAGTCGCTTCTGGAGTCGGTCGCAAACATGGAGAAGAACCTGTTTGTGGCTCACACGGGTATTCTGGCCCTGCAAGAGACTCTCGAGCGGCGCGGCGTCCTTCAGTCCGAAGAGCTCCTCGACCTCTGGGAAACCAAGATGGAGGAGCGGATGCAGGCGGTCGAGAAGAAGGACCGCTTCCTCGAACGGCGGGACCGCATCGTGGCCCGTTATTCGGGGGAGGACCGGGAGACGTTCCTCAAGCGTCTGCGGGAGGCGGAGTTCGCCATCCTGGCTCTGGACGCCGACCGGGGCGTTCGCTTGCTCGAGGACCTCTCGAAGAGCGACCGCGGGAACGTGGAGCTCGCCTTCTATCTGGGAGAGACTTTCTTTTCGGGCGGCGATCTCGAACGCGCTTCGGGCTACCTCAAGAGGATTCTGGGGGTCGAGCCAAACCACTTCGAGTCGCTCGTCTATTCGGGGATCGCGGCCTCGGAGGCGGGCGAGACGCAGGAGGCCGAGTCCCTCTTGAGCCGCGCCCTGGAGAGAAAACCCGATGCCTTCCTGCCCCATTTTGCTCTGGGCACCCTCTTTGCCAACACCTCGCGCTGGGAGGAGGCGGAAAAAGAGCTGATCCGCGCGCTCGAGGTGGCGCCCGTGCCGTCGGCTCACATCCAGCTCGGCACGGTGTTGCGCGAGAAGGGAGAGATCGGCCGCGCCATCCACGCGTTCGAAGAGGCGCAAAGGCTCCAACCCGATTCCGAGGAAGCCGTCTTCCAGCTCGGTCTCTGCTATCTGGAGAAGAACTGGACAAAGCGCGCGCTCGACTGCTTCCAGCAGGCGCTCGAGAAGAATCCCAAGCGGCTCGAGTACCAGGAGGCGGTCCGTCTGCTCGAGCGACGCCGGCGTTATGCACTGCCCGGCGTCAACGGCCCGGGCGCAGACGCCTACCGCGAGGCCGAGGAGCTGGTCGCGCGGGGGTCGTTGCGCCGCGCGCACGAGCTCTACAAGAAGGCGCTGCTGGCGGAGCCGCAGAATGCGACCATCCGGATCTCGTTTGCTCTGCTTTCGGCCTCCCTGGGGCTCTGGAAGGAGGCGATCGCGGCCTGCCGGGAGGTGCTGGCGGGAGAGCCCGAGGACGTGGTCGCGGCGGCCGCCTGTTCCACGCTGGTCGAGGCGTTGCGCGCGGAGGGGAAGACAAAGGAAGCCGGCCGCTTCGTGCGGGAGTTTCTCGAGAAGCATCCGTCCAAGACCTCGCAGGCGGTCGGTTACTACGAGCTCGCGACGACGCTCGCCGATTCCGGAGAGGATCTCGATTCCGCGCTCGATTACGCGGGCCGCGCGCTTTCCGCGGCGCCGGACGAGTTGAAGCCCTATCCGCTGGCCGCGTTGGGCTGGGTGCATTACAAGCGGCAGGAGTTCGATCGTGCGATCGACTGTCTGCGCCGCTCGAGCGAGCGCGCCGCTCAGCCCACGACCTTTCATCATCTCGGGATGGCCTACCTCGCCGCCGGCAAGCCGGAGGAGGCCAAGATCGCCTTCACGAAGGCCAAGACGGTCGCGCGGGGCGCAGCGCTCGAGGACCGGATGCTTCAGCAGATGCGCTCGAACATCCGTCTGGCCGAGAGGTTCGGGAGGAGAAAGACGGATGCTCCTGCGGGCAACCGGAAGACGTAAAGCGTAGCTCTCAGCTATCAGCTCTCAGCTTTCAGCCAGAGCGCTGATCCGAGCCGGGCGCGCCGAGAGCGAGAAGCTGACAGCTGACAGCTGAAAGCTGAGAGCTTATTTAGTATCTTCCCCGCACGCATGCGCTGGTCGAAGTACTTCCTGCAGACGGTCCGCGAAGTTCCCGGCGACGCCGAGGCGGTCTCCCACGTGCTCTTGACCCGCGCCGGGATGATGCGGCGTCTCGCGGCCGGGATGTACGCGCTGACGCCGCTTGGCCTGCGCTCCCACCGCAAGACCGAGGCGATCGTCCGCGAAGAGATGAACCGCGCGGGGGCGCTGGAGCTCGAGGCCCCGATTCTCCAGCCCCGGGAACTCTGGGAGGAGAGCGGGCGCTGGCAACGTTACGCCTCCGAAGAGATTCTTTTCCGCCTGAAGGACCGCAAGAGGGGGGAGTACTGCCTCGCGCCAACCGCGGAGGAGGCCGTCACGTCCCTGGTGCGCGCCGGCGTGACGTCTTACCGGCAGTTGCCCTTGGCGCTCTACCAGATCCGCACGAAGTTTCGCGATGAGATCCGGCCCCGCTTCGGCCTGATGCGCGGGCGAGAGTTCCTGATGTACGACGGCTACTCCTTTGACGCCGACGCGGCAGGGCTCGAGCGCTCCTACCGGGCGCAAGACACCGCCTACCGGAGAATCTTTGAGAGATGCGGTCTCGGTTTCATCGTGGTTCAGGCCGACTCGGGCGCGATCGGCGGCAGCGCCTCGGAGGAGTTCATGGTCCTGGCCGAGACCGGCGAAGACGCGGTCGCGCGGTGCGCCGCCTGCGGCTATGGCGCGAACCTCGAGAAAGCGGAGACGGGCCGCCGGCCGGCGCCCTGGGAAAGCGAGAAAGCGGCGAAACTCGAGGAGGTCGCAACTCCCGGCCGCGGAGGCATCGACGCCGTGGTCGAGTTTCTCGGGATCACCGCCTCGCGGATGATCAAGTGTCTTGTCTATGAGACGGAGAAGGGTTTCGTGGTCGCCCTGTTGCGGGGCGACCTCGAGGCCAACGAAGTGGCGCTGAAGAACGTTCTGGGAGTCGAGCGCC
>JBOGJN010000324.1:0-6783 GCA_050745445.1 Thermoanaerobaculia bacterium | reverse complement strand
GATCAAGAACGACATCGTCGCCGCCTGCGGCCTGCACCTGGAGTTCGGCAACCGGGTCGTGACCAGCCGGATCCGCGAGGTCCGCGTCATCCGCGACGGAGTCTCCGGGACTGTGCAGTTCCGCCCTCTCGACAACCGGGAGCTGCTGCTCGCCTGTTACGGATCGCGTCCACACGAGTCGATGATCGGGTGATTTGATGACGCTGTCGGGTGACACGCGACTGGGTCCTGCCTGAGTCAGGCTCTACGCCTCGGGCTAGAATGGCGCCACCTCAACCAGGGAATTGAACGTGTCCATCCAGCCACTGCCCCGTTGTGAGTTCGAAAGTGCAGATTTGCTGGTCAAGCTCGACCTGAAGCTGCCGGCCGAAGTCCGCGCCATCTCGCCGCTGGTGGAAGGGGTCATGCGGATCGTCGGGGAGATGGGATGCGCCGAGGGACACGAGTTCGAGATCGAGCTCGCGCTGAGGGAAGCTCTTGCCAACGCCATCGAGCACGGCAGCGGCCACGATCCCTCCAAGCACATCGAATGCTCGGTGGCGTGCGACAAGGCGCGCGGCATGCTCATCATCGTGCGCGATCCCGGACCCGGCTTCGATCCTTCCCAGTTGCCAAGCCCGATCGTGGGGCAGAACGTCTTCTCGGCGGGGGGCCGCGGCATCTATCTCATCAACCAGCTCATGGACGAAGTGCGGTTCGAACGCGGCGGCACGGAGATCCACATGCACAAGCGGCCTCCCGTGGCCGGCCGGCTCACGCCTCAGTAGATCTCGGGCCGGCCGGAAGCATTTCGAGATTCGAAATTGGAGTGAGATGACACTGACGGTCGGATTTCGGATTTCGGATTTCGGATTTGAGATGACGTTGGCGGCTGGCGCACGGCTTGGGCCCTACAAGATCCTCACCGCGCTCGGCGCGGGAGGGATGCGGGAGATGTACGATTTGCTTGACTTTTGTGCTACAGGTAGCACAATAGGCCGGCCATGAGAAAGGCCGGGATCCGGGAAGCGCGCCAGAACCTCTCCGCCCTGATCGAAGACGTGAAGAAGGGGCGCGAGATTGTCATCACCGACCGGGGCCGGCCCGTCGCACGCCTGGTCCCGCCGGTGCAACCGACGGCCGCTCCCTTTCCCGACCTGTCGCGGTTTCGGCGAACGATGCCGGTCCTGACGCCACCTCTCTCGGGGTCCATCGTTGAGGATCGCGGCGACCGCTTCTAAAGGAGCGGGACCGCCGGAGCTCCCCGGTCCGCTGTACTGCGACGCGAGCGCTCTGGTGAAGCTCTACGTGCCGGAGGCGGAGAGCGATAAACTGAACCGAATCCTTGAGGGAAGGCGCGACATCCTCATCTCGGATCTCTCGATCACCGAGATCGTCTCGTCATTGAGCCGGCGCCGACGCGAGGGGGCGCTGGAGGCAGGGATCGTCTCCCGGCTCCATCGCGCGATCCTCGGCCACGTGGAGGCGGGCGTCTATCGGCGGGTCGAACTCATTTCGGCCACGCATCGGGAAGCCGAGAGGATGCTCTTGTCTGTCGAGGCCGCCCCACTGAGGGCGGCCGACGCGCTCCACCTCGCGCTCGCCGTTGCGGGAGACGCGGCATCGCTTCTGACGTACGACCGCCGTCTGGCTAACGCCGGAAGCGCCATCGGCCTGAACGTGTTTTCGTGATGACGCTGGTCGGGCAACACGCTGGGATTCGGATTTCGGAATTGAGATGATGACCGCCCCTGGGTCATTACGAAGTTCGTCGCCGGTGACTGCCGTCTTCAACTGGACTTCGGAGGGGAAGAAATGACCGAATACCGGACGATCCTGGAGGAGGCGCTCGAGGCCTGGGAGTTCGCGCGGGAGGGAGTGATTGATGAGCTGAAGAACCTTCCTGACAAAGACCTCGGGTTCCGCCCGTCGGCAGAGAGCCGTTCGGTCATCGAGCTTGCGCAGCACATCGTCGAATCGGGATGCATGATGGCGGGTGAATTATCCCGGGCGGACGGAGACTTCCGGCGCAAGTCGTACGAAGGCTTCCTCCACGAATACGGCCGGGGAATCTCGAGCCGGCGGACAAAGGCGCAACTGCTCGACGCCTTGAAGAAGACTCACGCGGACGGACACAAAAAGCTCCGGGAGGCGGGCGAGCTCCACATGCTCCAGTTCATCACGCGTTTCGACGGAAAGAAGGGGACGCGTCTGGCCTGGATGCACCATGGCATCGCGCACGAGGAATATCACCGCGGCCAGCTCGCGCTCTGCGCGCGGCTCCTGGGCCGTGTTCCGGCGCTGACGAGGAAGATTCTGGGTGGCTGAGTCGTGAGTGCCCGGCGAAACTTCTCGCCGGAGCTTTTCCGCTTCTTGAAGGATCTCCGACGCCATAACAACCGCGACTGGTTCCAGGCAAACCGCGAACGGTACGTCTCGGCGGTGCGCGATCCGTTTCTGCGCTTCATCTCGGACTTCGGTCCGCAGCTCTCCGAGATCAGCCGGCACTTCGTGGCCGATCCGCGTCCCACAGGCGGTTCGCTCTTCCGGATCTACCGCGACACGCGCTTCTCGAAGGACAAGAGCCCCTACAAAACGAACGCCGCGGCGGACTTCCGGCACCGGGCCGGCGGCCGTGACGTGCACGCGCCCGGCTTCTATCTGAGCCTGGAGTCCGGCGGCTGCCTGGCGGCGGCGGGGCTCTGGCATCCGGATCCACAGGCGCTGGCGAAGGTGCGGGACGCGATCGTCGAGCGTCCGAAGGCGTGGGAGAGAATCCGGCGGCTCGGCCTCGAGGTCGAAGGGGATTCGCTCGTCCGCCCTCCGAAGGGGTACGACCCTGCTCATCCCTTCATCGGGGACATCAAGCGTAAGGACTTCTACACAACCGTCCCCTTCACCGAGAAGCAGGTCTGCTCCCCGCGGTTCCTGTTGGACTTTGCGGCGGTCTGTAAGAAGATGGCGCCGCTCGCGGAGTTCCTGACCGAGGCCCTGGGGATGCCCTGGTAGGCGTCCGCGCAGCTCGCGTGCGGGAGGGCCCGATGGTTACATCGAAGACCGGGATGACGTGGAGGGGCTTGACTCTCGCGCTGGCGGGTCTACTTTTCGGCTCCCTGCTCTGCGCGCAGACATCGGACCTCGGGCGGATCGACTTTCCCACCTCGGGCTCTCCCGAGGCGCAACGGCATTTCCTGCGCGGCGTGCTGCTTCTCCACAGCTTCGAGTACGAGGACGCCGCGGAGGAGTTCCGCGAGGCGCAGAAACTCGACCCGGGCTTCGCCATGGCGTACTGGGGCGAGGCGCAAACCTGCAACCATCCAATCTGGGCGGAGAGGGACGCAGAGTCAGCACACAAGATCCTGAATCGTCTGGCGCCGACCCCGGAGGCGCGTCTGGCCAGGGCGCCGACACCCCGCGAGAAGGGCTATCTCGACGCGGTCGAGATCCTGTTTGCCGAAGGGAAGAAACCGGAGCGGGACCGCGCCTACGCGGGAGCGATGCTCCGGCTCCACCAGCAGTTTCCGGACGACCTCGAGGCCGCGAGCTTCTATGCCCTGGCGCTGCTCGGCACCTGCCAGGGCATACGCGACACGGCCACCTATATGAGGGCGGCCGCCGTGGCCGAAGAGGTTTTCGCGAAAAACCCGCTTCATCCGGGCGCCGTCCACTACCTGATCCATTCCTACGACGATCCGGTTCACGCGCCGCTCGGTATGCGGGCGGCGCGCGCCTACTCGAAGATCGCTTCGGCCGCCAGCCACGCCCAGCACATGTGCTCGCACATCTTCGTGGCGATGGGGATGTGGGACGACGTGGTCCGGTCCAACGAGACGGCGGCCGCGGTGGTCAATCGCGGGCGCGAGAAGAAGGGGCTCCACCCGGTCTCGTGCGGCCATTACAACTACTGGCTCGAGTACGGTTATCTCGAGCAGGGCCGCCTCGCCGACGCAGAGAGGGTTCTCGAGGCCTGCCGCGCGCAAGCGACGTTACCGACGCATGGCGGACACTCCGGGGGCGCCGACCCGGATCACTCCTCGCTGGGATCCTTCATTCAGATGTGGAGCCGCTACCTGATCGATACGCAGCAGCGGAAAAGCAACGTCGCGAGCTGGCCAGTCTCGCCCGGTGATTCGCCGGCGCCGAGGGTGACCCGCGAGTATGTGGCCGGCCTTGCAGCCGCGCGGCGGCAGGATCTCGCTGGCTTGCGCACCGCGCTCGAGAGGCTCGGCGAGGCGGGCAAGGATCTGGAGGCAGAGGCTGAAAAGAGCGGAGAGACCGACCCCTCCTACGCGAATCGGGCGGCGATCCTCCAAAAGCAGCTTGCCGCGCTGATCGCCAGCGCGGAAGGACATCCGGAAGAGGCCATCGGCATCCTGCGGAAGGCCGCCGCCGAAGAGGCGGCGATGCCGTTCGCCTTCGGGCCTCCTTTCATCGACAAGCCGACGACGGAGCTGCTGGGAGAGCTTCTCCTGGAACTCAACCGTCCCGCCGAGGCGCGGCAGGAGTTCGAGCGGTCGCTCGAGAAGGCGCCCGGCCGGGCCCTGTCGCTTCTGGGGCTCGCCCGGTCGGCGGCGAAGGCCGGCGACTCCCCAGCCGCGCGGCAAGCCTACGCGGAGCTCGCGAAGAACTGGCGCCGGGCAGACCCGGATCTGCCGGAGCTTGCGGAGTGCAGGAAGATGGCTGTGGACCAATAAGATATACCTGAAGCGCATATGCTAACATATACGTATGAAGCGCACCACGGTATATATCGAGCCTGAGACCCAAGTCCTTCTAAAGCTGGAGGCGATGAGGCGTAAGGAGCCTGTTGCCGAGGTGATCCGCGAAGCCCTCCGAACCTATTTGACTCGCAAACCCGGTGAGACGCCGCCAGGCGCCGGAGCCTTCGATAGCGGCCACAAAGACACGGCGGAGCGCGCCGAAGAGCTGCTGGGAGAACTCGGCCTCGGCCAGCGACACTGATGGCGGTTCTGCTGGACACAGGAATCCTCTACGCGTATTACGATCGCGGCGATGCCTGGCATGCCCGGTCGGTTGAGATCGTGCGCCGCGAGCGGGGGCAGCTCATCGTCCCGGCGCCCGTCATCCCAGAGGTGGACCATCTGCTCGGCCACCGTCTGGGCGCTCCGGCCCGTCTCACCTTCTACGAAGCTCTGAGCGATGGCCACTACTTCGTGGCGGATCTGCCCCGCGACCGGTACGCGCGTGTGACCGAGCTGAACCGGCAGTTCGCGGAACTCTCGCTCGGGTTCGTGGACGCCGCGATCGTGGCGATCGGCGAGGCCCTGGGACTCCTTCGCATCGCGACAACCGATCGGCGAGACTTTGAGCCGCTTGGCCCCTCGCTCTCGCTGGTCTTGCTGCCGTGAGTCCCGGAGTTGGAGTGAGATGACGCTGACTGTTGGAATTTCGGAATTCGGAATTCGGAATTCGGATTTCGGATTTGAGATGACAATGGCGACCGGAGACATTTCGAAATTCGAAATTCGAAATTCGAAAGTCGAAATTGGAGTGAGATGACGATCTCGCCGGGTAGCCGCCTAGGTCCTTACGAAGTCCTGTCTCCCCTCGGAGCAGGAGGGATGGGAGAAGTTTGGAAGGCGCGGGATACGAGGCTTGAGCGCACTGTGGCGATCAAGGTGCTGCCATCGCACCTGTCTTCGAACGAAGAAGTGCGCCAGCGGTTCGAGCGAGAGGCCAAGACGATCTCCTCACTCTCTCATCCGCACATCTGCGGTCTCTACGACGTAGGGCGGGAAGGGGAGACCGATTATCTCGTCATGGAGTACCTGGAGGGCGAGACGCTGGTGGATCGGCTGGCGCGGGGCAGGCTTCCCAACGAGCAGCTCCTGCGCTTTGCGACCGAGATCGCGGATGCGCTCGACGCCGCGCACCGGCAGGGCATCATCCACCGGGATTTGAAGCCCGGCAACATCATGGTGACGCGGGCCGGCGTGAAGCTGCTCGACTTCGGTCTGGCAAAGCTGCGTGCGCTCGAAGGGGATCCGGTCTCGACCGGCCTCTCGCGTCTGGCCACGCAAGCTTCTCCGGGCGCTCCGCTGACGGAGAGGGGCACGGTACTCGGGACCTTCCAGTACATGGCACCGGAGCAGCTCGAAGGCAAAGAGGCCGATGTCAGATCTGACATATTCGCCTTCGGTGCGGTCCTTTACGAGATGTCGACGGGCAGGAAGGCCTTTGAGGGAAAGAGCCAGGCGTCTCTGATCGCGGCCATCCTGGAGCACGACCCGCCGGCGATTTCCGCGGTGCAGCCTCTCGTTCCTCCGGCTCTGGATCGAGTCGTCCGGACCTGTCTTGCCAAGGACCCGGAAGACCGCTGGCAAACGGCGCACGATCTGAAGGCGGAGCTCCGGTGGATCGCGGAAGTCGGCTCGCAGGCGGGCGTGCCCGCGCCGATTGTCGCCAGACGCAAGAACCGCGAGCGGATGGCGTGGATCGGTCTGGGCGTTGCCACGCTCGCGGCGGCGCTCTTTGCCGCGGGCTACTTCCGGCGCGCTCCCGGTCCGTCCGCTCCGATCCGGGCCTCCCTGATCTTCCCCGAGAATATGTTCCTGGGGGAGCTGGCAGTCTCGCCGGACGGCCGCAGGGTCGCCTTCACAGCAGGGAAGCCCGGCGGCGAGCCTGGACTTTGGATCCGCTCTCTGGACGCGGCCGCGGCGCAGCCCGTGCCCGATGTGGCGCAGGCCTACTTCCCGTTCTGGTCGCCCGACAGCCGGTTCGTGGCCTTTTTCACCGAGGGCAAGCTGAACAAGGTGGATCTCTCCGGAGGACCCGTTCTGACGA
>JBOGJN010000323.1:0-1259 GCA_050745445.1 Thermoanaerobaculia bacterium | reverse complement strand
CTTCCACGAAGCCCTTCTTTTCCTGCGCGCCTACCCGCAAAACGCCCGCGTGCTCTCCGGGACGGAGAGGCTGCTCGCGGGCTTCGCGCGGCGAGTCGAGCGGTTGCAAGACGCGCCTGCCGACCTCTCTCCGTTCGACGAGCCCGAGGTCGCGGGCATCGCGGGCACGACGATTGGGACCGATTTCTCGTACGATCTCGTCCGCTGGCTCATCGGGCGCCACACGCGCCGTGTTCGGATCGACTGGGACGCCTGCGATGCGGCGGAGCGGATGCGCGCGAGCTGGCCTCATTTTCTTCCGCTTCTCTCCGAAGAGGCGTTGGCCGACGCCAACGTGCCCTATGTCGCATGGCTTTCCGCCGGGGCCGGAAAAAAGAGCACCGATCCTTCCTGGTTGCTCGACCGCTACGGCCGCCTCCCCGGGTCGCAGGAGGAGCGGGCCGAGCGCTACGACGCCCTCGGGCTTCCGGTTTCCTGGGACCTGGGAGATTCTCCGGCCTCCCGCACCCGGATGCGGCGGCCCGCCCGGCGGATCTTTTTTTGCCGCAGGCCGCTACTCTCGCGGCGGGAGGTCTCTCTCGAGTCGGAGTTTGCCGCGCCGGCGTTGCCGGTCCGCAGGCTTTCGCGGCGGGAGGGGGGAAAGCTCCTCGACATGGCTCGGGGCTCCACCGCGGCGCGGTACCGGGAGTTCTACACATTCACGTATGGAGACCCGTCGGCCGTGTTCGCGGCGCGCGTGGGCCGCGGTGTCGAGATCTTCCTGAGCGGCCTTCTGCCGCAGCGCCGCCTCCCGCTTCGCGCCGGATACGCGGGCTTCATCGTCAAGAACGGGGTGCCCGTCGGCTACATCGAAGGGCTCGCCTTTTTCGAGAGGCTCGAGATCGGCTTCAACGTTTATTACACGTTTCGGGAAGGGGAGTCGGCCTGGATCTACGCGAAGGTCCTGAAGCTCCACTCCCAGGTCCTGGGCGTGACCTCCTTCTCGATCGATCCCTACCAGCTCGGCTACGAGAATGCCGAAGCGATCGAGTCGGGAGCCTTCTGGTTTTACAGGAAGCTCGGATTTCGTCCGACCCGGGCGTCGATCGGAAAACTTCTCGCGACCGAGGAGCGCAAGATCGCCGCCGATCCCTCGTATCGCTCCTCTGTGCGCACGCTGCGGCGTCTCGTTACCGGCAATCTACTGTATGAAGCTCCAGCCAACCCGCAATCTGAAATCCGAAATCCGAATTCCGAATTCCGAAATCCGAAATCGGAGT
>JBOGJN010000322.1:0-8627 GCA_050745445.1 Thermoanaerobaculia bacterium | reverse complement strand
CGTGACGCTCGAGGCCTCGGGCTTTCACGCCCGCGTCCTCCAGCACGAGATCGACCACCTGGATGGTCTGGTCTTCCTCGACCGCATGCGGGACATGAAGTCCCTCGCGTATACTGTGAATTTCGGCTGAAGGCGGCGGCTCGGCGCCGAAGCGTTGCTAGAATCGGCGGGGAGAAGAGATGTTCGGTCAGGGAAAACCGCTTCCTGCCTATGACTCGAAGACGGACGCCGGAGGGGTGGCCGACTTCTTGACGACAAAGATCGAGACAATGGTCTCGTGGGCGCGGAAGAACTCCCTCTGGCCGCTCCCGTTTGCGACCGCCTGCTGCGGAATCGAGTTCATGTCGGTTGTGTCCTCGCACTATGACCTGTCCCGTTTCGGCGCCGAAGTCGTGCGCTTTTCGCCGCGCCAGGCGGACCTCCTGATCGTGGCTGGCACGGTCACCGACAAGCTCGCGCCTGTCCTGCGAAAGATCTATGACCAGATGCCGGAGCCCAAGTGGGTCATCTCGATGGGTGTCTGCGCCTCTTCGGGCGGCTTCTATCGGGCCTACCATGTCACGCAGGGCATCGACGAGATCATCCCCGTGGACGTCTACGTTCCTGGCTGTCCCCCGACCCCGGAGGAACTGATGCACGGGATTCTGGAGCTCCAGCGAAAGATCCAGTCGGGCGAGAAGTCCCGGGACAGCCGATCGGCCAGGCTCGCGGCCGAAAGATCCGCTTGAGCGTCGTCGAAGCCCCGGTGCTCTCGGCGCCCGCGGAGAAGGTCCGCGGACGCCTCTCGGCCTGCCCCCTCTCGGAAAAGGTGGAGGTTTTCGACCTCGATCTTCCGACGCTGGAGGTCTCGCCCGGCGCCTGGCCGGCGCTCGCACGATTCCTGCGCGACGATCCGGAATGCCGTTACGACCTGTTCCTGGACCTGGCGGGTGTGGATAACCTCCGGCGTCCGGGACAGAGAACGCGGTTTGAGGCCGTCGCACACTTGCTCTCCCTGCCGCGCGACAGCCACCTGCGCGTGAAGGTCCTCCTGCCGGACGCGGAGAAGCCGGCGCTGCCTTCCGTGCACGACGTGTGGCCCGCCGCCAACTGGTTCGAGCGGGAGGCCTTCGATCTCTTCGGTTTCGACTTTCCGGGTCACCCGAACCTGCGCCGGCTTCTTTGCCATGACGCCTTCGTCGGGTACCCGCTGCGGAAGGACTACGCGCCCGGCCAGCGCTGGTTCGCGACCGAGGCGGACATGCAGATGCCCGCCTGGGCGCTCGTTCCGGAGGAGGCGGACCACTTCGAAACGCAGACCCTCTCGATCGGCCCATCCCACCCGGCCACTCACGGAATCATTCATCTGGTCGCGCGTCTGGACGGCGAGCGGGTCACGCGGGCCGAGACGCAGATCGGGTACCTGCACCGCTGCTTCGAGAAGATGGCGGAGACGCACACCTGGAATCAGGTCATCCCGTTCGCGGACCGGTTGAACTACGTCTCGGCCATGATCAACGGCGTCGGGTACGTCCGGACGGTCGAGAAGATGCTGGGGGTCGAGATCCCGGAGCGGGGCGTGCTCGTCCGCACGATCCTCTCGGAGTTCTCCCGGATCATGGACCACTGCGTGAACATCGGGACGAACCTGGTGGACATCGGCGCGCTGACGAACTTCTGGTATCTCTACCAGCCCCGCGAGGGGATCTACGGCTTGCTCGAGGCCTGCTGCGGCGCGCGTCTGACGGTCTCGTATGTGCGCGTGGGCGGCCTCGCAATCGACGTGCCGGAGGACTTCGTCGCCCGGTGTCGGCAGCTTCTGGAGTCCATTCCGGGGTTCCTTTCCGACGTGGACCGGCTGGTGACGAACAACCGGATCGTGCGGAATCGTCTTCAGGGCACCGGCGTGGTCACGAAGGAGCAGGCGATTGCCTGGGGTTTGACGGGACCGATGCTGCGCGCTTCGGGCGTCCCGTACGATGTCCGGCGCTCGCGCCCGTACGACTTCTACGACCGTTTCGACTGGGACGTGCCTGTAGCCAACGACGGCGACAACTTCTCGCGCTACCTCGTCCGGATGGAGGAGATGCGGCAGTCGCTCGCGATCATCCGGCAGGCCCTGGAGATCTTTCCCGAGAAGGGCCCGGTCAACTCCGATGACTGGCACGTCGTGTTGCCGCCCAAGGACGCCGTCTACCACGACATGGAGTCGCTGATTTATCACTTCAAGCTCGTCATGGAGGGAATCCGCGTTCCGGCGGGAGAGCGATACGAGTGGGTCGAGGGGGCCAATGGCGAGCTCGGCTTTTACGCGATTTCCACGGGTGAGGGCGGGCCCTACCGTCTGAAGGTGCGGCCGCCGTGCTTCCCGAACATGGCGGCCTTCGAAAAGATCATCGTCGGAGGCAGGATTTCCGACGCCATCGCGACGCTCGGGACATTGAACGTGGTCGCCGGGGAGCTCGACCGGTGAGCGGCGTCGTCAACGTCACCGCGAGAGTGCCCGCTCGGCTCACGCTCGGGGAGCGTCTGTACTTGCCGGCGATCCTGGCCGGTCTACGCGTGACGATGCGGCATCTGCTGCGAAATCTCGCACGGATCCGGAGCCTGCCGACGATTCTCTATCCGGAAGAGAAACGCGATTACTCCGGCCGCTTCCGCGGCAAGCACATCTTGAAGACGCGGGAGGACGGGACGCTGAAATGCGTGGCCTGTTTCCTGTGCCAGCAGGCCTGCCCCGCCGAGTGCATCACGATCGTGGCGGGGGAGCACCCGAAGATCGCGTACGAGAAGTACCCGGTGGTCTTCGACATCGACATGTTGCGATGTGTGTTCTGCGGCTTTTGTGTGGACGCGTGCCCGAAGGACGCCCTCTGGATGACCCGAGACTACGAGATGGCCTTCTTCTCCCGTGCGGAGGCCATCTTCGGCATCGACAAGCTGATCGAGAAGCAGGGGCTGCCCGTCCGCGGCGGCTACGGCTACCGGCCGTATTACCCGGGTGACGGCACGGTTGCCCCGGCGGACGCCTCGGCGGCACCCGTCGTTCCGGGCGACGGGGAGAGGGCGAGATTACGCGAGGAGGGACTGCTGCAACGGTGAATTGTGAGTTGTAAGTTGAGGGCGCCTGCAATTCGAAATTCGAAATTCGAAATTGCTGATTTCCTACAGCTTCTCCACCCTCACCAGGGCGTTGTAGTCCGGTTCCAGAGATTCCGGGTCGATCGACTCGCCCGAAAGGAGCTTTGTTCCCTCGGGCCAGTGCACTTCGAGGTTGCCGGGTTTGATCGGCGCGAGCTTGACCCGCCCGTCGAACCGGCCGTGCTCCGAGAGGAGGCGGATCGCGTCCCCCTCCGAGAGCGTGAGACCGCGGGCGTCCTGTGCGCTCATCAGGACGTCGCCCCGGCGCGCTCCGGTCAAGGGATCGGTCTCCCGCTGGACCATGGAGTTGAACTGCTTGCCACGGCGAGTGGAGACCCGGAAGAGATCCGTGCGGGCCGGGCGCTCGCGCAGGCGGACCGCCGCAAAGTGCGCCTTTCCGTCCGGAGTGGCGAAGCGGCCGTCCGCGTAGAGGCGCTCGCCGCCCCACGGAAACTGATCCCCCGGTTTCGAGAGCGTTTCGATCCCCTCGTAGAGCGGGATCGCCCGGGCGATTTCCTCGCGGATCGAGGCGGTGGAGGCAAACCGGATCTTCTGGGCCTGGCGCGGGCGCACGCGCGCGGCGACATCGCAAAAGACTTCCCATTCGGGACGCGCCCCGGCGATCCTCCGGCCTGGAATCTCCGGCGAAAAGATGATGCGCCGTTCCGTCGAGGTCTCCGTCACCCCGCCGGGTGTCTCGTAGCGCGTGGCGGCCGGAAGGAGAAGGACCGTGTCGCTCGGCTCGACAAGCATCGAGGGGGACAGAATGATGTCGTGATGGATCCGGAGCGCGGGCTTGCTAAGCGCCGCGCGGCTGCGGGCGGCGTCGGGAAGGGTTTCGAGGACGTTGCCCCCCACGATCCAGAAGACGTCGATTTTTCCGGCGGCCGAGGCCTCGACCTGCTCGACGGTGGCCATGCCCGGGAAGCGCGGAGGCGAAAAGCCCCAGACCTCAGCCCAGCGGTCAAGCGTCTTTCTGTCCGGATTAGGGGCGCAACCAACCTCCGCGCCCCCCTGGACACCCGAATGACCGCGGATCGGCGTCAGGCCCCGGTCCGGCCGGCCCGGAAGGCCGCGCGCGAGGCCGACGTTCACAAGCGCCCGGATCGTTTCCACGCCGTGGGCGTGATGCGTCAGTCCCATGGACCAGACGAAGTGCGTCTTCGGCCGTTCGACGAGTAGCTTCGCGAAGCCGCGCATGCTCTCTTCCGAGGCGCCGCTCGCCTCTTCGAGCCTCGTCCAGGGTTGCCGGCGGACCGTGTCGGCGGCCTCCTCGAAGCCTTCCGTGCGATTGGCGACGAACTCCCGGTCGATCCCGTCCGGCCGCTCGAGCAATGCTTTGAAGACGCCGTTGACGAAGCCCAGGTCCCCGCCCGTATCCACCGCGAACCATTCGTCGGCAAGCCGGGTGCCAAAGACCGCGCTCTCGAAGACCGAGGGCACCCAGTACCGTTCGAGCCCGGGCTCGCGGTACGGGTTGACGACTCCGATCTTCGCGCCTCTCTTTTTCGCTTCGTAGAGGTACTTGACCGTGACGGGCTGGTTGTTGGGCGTGTTCGATCCAAAGAAGACGATCCAGTCTGCGCCGAGCCAGTCGCGGTACGTGCCCGTCGAGGCGCCGTGGCCGAGCATCCCCTTCATGGCTGTCGTGGAAGCGGCATGGCAGAGACGCGCCGAGTTGTCCACGTGGGGGCTGCCGAGAAAACGCGCCACCTTCTGAGCGACGTAATAGGTCTCGTTCGGGATGCCTCGGGAGGTCAGATAGAAGGCGACGCGGTTCGGGTCGGCCGGACGCAGGCGATGAGCCGCGAGGTCGAGCGCCTCTTCCCAGGAAATGACCCGAAAGCCGCGGTCGCCCTTGCGGCGGATCATGGGCTCGGGCAGCCTGCCGAGGCCGCGCAGCTGCCGGGAGGAAAGCGAGGCCAGGTCGCCCGCGTCGGCCAGCCGCGCCGGCTCGAGCGCCGGCATCGTGTTCAAGCGCAGCAGCTCCAGACGCACCATGCACAGGTGCGTTCCTTCGATCGTCCAGTCGGAGAGGCCGGAAGTGCCCAGGGCGCAGCCATCGCAGACGCCACGCGTCAGGATCCGCCAGGCGAACGGGATCTCGTCGCGGTTCTCCCAGGCGACGCGCGCCATCTCGCGAAAGTGGCGGGGTTTGGTCTGTCGCAGACCAAGAGGACGGAAAGAGACCCCGGAGGAGGGAGTCCAGCCCATGGGGCGGGATTGTAAGCGGATGCCCCTACATTCCCCGTCCGAAGGTCGGCGGATGGCCGTCCAGGCGGAAAAGCGACTCGACGTTGCGCTCGATATCGTCGTCGGAAATTCCGCGGTCCTTCAGCTGAGCGGCGAGCAGGGCCTCCTTCCGGCAAATGCCGCACCCGACCGCGTGCTCGCTGGTGAAACAGGTCAGCAGGGTCTTGTGGCGTTCCGTCTGGTTCTCCATGCATTCGCAAAAGCAGTGGATCCGGTCGATCAAGTCGGGATATCGGCGCGCCGCCTCGTAGGCCCGCGGCACATCGCGGTCCGAGACAGACCGGAAGAGGAAAGAGTCCAGGATCGGGCGCCGCTCGAGGCAGGTCACACAGGAGTTGACAGGGCTTTTCGTTGGAGTCTTGCGCGCGGCGGCAGGGGAGCCCGCGCCGATCGCAGCGGTAAACACGAGAAGGACGAGGCCGAGAACGGGTCCGACGAAGCGGCTTGTCTGTGGGCGCATGGAGCCTCCGTCAAGCGCAACAGCGGCCAGGTGAGAATCTTCCCGCTGCTCCCGCGTGCTGCGTCGTTAGGCCGAGCGCATCTTGGGGGTCAGTTGCTGGATCAGCTCCCGGGCGTCGTAGACCTTCGGGTAGCCGGCGGGCTTGCCCGTAAAGATCTTGATGACCACCGCCTCGGTGCGTTTCTTCTTCGGGGGTTTCGCCCCGGCGGGCTGCGGCGCGTTGGAGGCCCAGCTGGGGGCGTCGATGAGGTCCGGCTGGAAGGGTTTGAGGGATGGGTCGTCTTCGGTGCCGTGTACGACGAGGAAATAGGAGGAGCTCTTTTCGACGGTCAGCTCCGCGCATCGGAAAAGCAATAACGTGTCGATCCGCTCGCGCGGAGTGAAGAAATTCACGGCGAAGGTCACGCGCCACCGGTCCCCGCCGAGATCCTCCTCGGAATAACCATCGCCCAAGAAGCCCCGCGAGTGGTAATCCGTCGCGCAGCCGGAGAAGAGGGACAGGAAGAGGAGAACGGCGAAGCAGGAAAGCGGAAGACGGGAAGCGGCAGACGGCTGGGATTCTGCGGCGAGGCCCGCTCTGGTCGAAGGGGTCGTCGGCGGTGTTTTCGGTCTTCTTGTTTCTCGTTTCTCGTTTCCCGTTCCCCGTTTTCCGGACCCGGTCGTCACCTGAGCGACTCCATCATTTGCGCCAGCGCCTCGCGGGATGGCCTGAGCTTGTCGGGCGGCAGGTTGACCAGCGGCTCCCCGGCGACCCCCATGAGCGAGAGGAAATCCTTCTTCTGCGGCTCGACATAGATCAAGCCGGTCAGGAACTCGTTTTTCTGTTGGGCCTCCTGCAGGAGCGTCAACGCGGCGAGCTTGTCCATCGCGTCGTAGTCCTGTCGCAGTTTCCGTAACCGGATGTGGGAGCCGTCGTGAAGCTCGACGTCATGCGTGGTCCCGGGATCGTAGTCCACCGCGATGTCCTCGAAGTAAGGCACGAAGCCGATCTCCTGGATCGGCATCTCATGGTCCTTCGCCCACTTGTAGGACTTCGTCGAGGTCTCGTGGTTGTTGAAGGTGACGCACGGAGAGACAACGTCGAGAAGCGCGGTGCCCCGATGCGCGATCGCGCCCTTCAAGAGGGCCACCAGCTGTTTCATGTCACCGGAGAAGGAGCGGGCGACGTAACCGCATCCGAGCTCAATCGCCAGGGCGCAGAGGTCGATGGCCGGCAGATCGTTGGAGACGCCGGTCTTTAGTTTCGAGCCCGCGTCGGCGGTCGCGGAAAACTGGCCCTTGGTCAAGCCGTAGACACCGTTGTTTTCGACGATGTAGATCATGGGGACATTGCGGCGCAGCAAGTGGACGAACTGGCCGGCCCCGATCGAGGCCGTGTCCCCGTCGCCCGAGACCCCGATGGCGAGAAGCGTCGGGTTGGCGAGCACGGCTCCCGTCGCGACCGCCGGCATACGCCCGTGCACGGCGTTGAACCCGTGGCCCCGGTCGGCGAAGTACGCGGTCGTCTTGGAGGAACAGCCGATGCCGGACATCTTGGCCACCCGGTGAGGCGCAACGCCCATCTCGTAGAGCGCCTGCGTGATCTGGCGGGTGATGACGTCGTGGCCACAGCCCACGCAGAGCGTGGACTTTAGGCCGCCGTACTCCTTGACGGTCAAGCCGATGCGGTTGGCGGGAGCGGTCTTCGGTTCGGCCACGGAGGACATTACTTCTTCTCCCCGGCCTCGATCCCTTCGATCACGGTTTCGGCGTCGAGGGGGAGGCCATCGTAGTGTCGCAGGGAGCGCAGCTTCTCGCTGCCCTCCCCAACCTCGAGGCGCAGCACGTCGTACATCTGTCCGTCGCGGTTCTGGTCCACGACATAGACGCGATCGTGGGCGGCCACGAAAGTGGCCGTCTCGGGCGTCACCGGCAGGGCGCGCAGGCGCAGATAGTCGGTCGGGAGGCCCCGCCGCGCGAGGAAGTCCCGCGCTTCCCGCACCGCGAAGTCGGAAGAGCCGTAGGCGATGATCCCGACCCGCGATCCGGTTCCGTCCAGGAGCGCCGGCTTGGGGACGCAGCGGCGGACCGTCTCGAACTTCCGCGCCAGGCGGTCCATGTTGTTCTTGTAGTCGTCCGGACGCTCGGAGTAGGTCGCCCGCTCCGTGTGCCCGGAGCCACGCGTGAAAAACGCCGTGGCCGGATTGTCCAGCAGACCTGGCAACGTGCGGAAGGCGATCCCGTCCCCGTCCACGTCCCGATAGCGCGCGAATTCCTTGAACCGGGCCAGATGCGTCTTCAGCTCCTCCTCGGTGCGGATGACCTTGCCGCGGTCCATGACCTTCTCGGGATAGGGGAAGGGATCGGCCATCCAGTTGTTCATGCCGAGGTCGAGGTCGCTCATCACGAAGACGGGTGTCTGGAAGCGCTCGGCCAGGTCGAAGGCTTCCATGCTCATCGTGTAGCACTCTTCGACCGAGCTCGGGATCAGGAGGATGTGTTTCGCGTCGCCGTGCGAAAGGAAGTACGTCGAGAGGATGTCGCCCTGCGCGGTCCGCGTCGGAAGGCCCGTCGAGGGCCCGACACGCTGGATGTCGAAGATCACCGCGGGCACCTCCGCGTAGTAGCCGAGGCCCGTGAACTCCGACATCAGCGAGATGCCGGGGCCCGAGGTCGTGGTCATGGCCCGCGCTCCCGCCCAGCCGGCGCCCAGAACCATGCCGAGGGCCGCCAGCTCGTCCTCCGCCTGGACGATGGCGAAGGTCGGCTTTCCTGTTTCCGGGTCCATCCGGTACGCGTGGCAGTAATCCATGAG
>JBOGJN010000321.1:0-3306 GCA_050745445.1 Thermoanaerobaculia bacterium | reverse complement strand
CCTACAACCTCTACCCCGCGAAGGTCTTTCTCGGCGACACGGGCGCGGCCGCCGTCGGATTCTGGCTGGCTTGCCTGGCGCTTCGCGGCGGCTCGACACTTTCGGCCGGGATGGCCGTTCTGATCCCCATTGTGGTTCTCGGCCTCCCGGTGGCGGAAACGTTGATCTCGATGTTGCGCCGCGTTCTGCGAAGACGCGAGCCGCTAGGCGGTGTGGGGGTCTTTGAGGCCGATCAGGAGCACTTTCATCACCGTCTGATGGCGCTCGGGCTCACTCAGCGGCGCGCCGTGATCACTCTCTATGCGGTGGGCCTGATTCTGGCCGTGTGCGCTCTGGCCTCGCTGTTCTTGACCGTACAGAGTGCGACGCTGCTTCTTGTGACTTTACTCTGCGCGGCCTTCATCGGCGTTTCGCGGCTCGGATACCGGGAGTTTGCTCTGGTCCGCCGTGGCCTCGTCTTGAAGTTTCTGGAGGTGCCGGCCCTAAAGAACGACCTGTTTGCCGTGTTCTTCGACCTGGTGATGGTCATTGTCGCGCTTTACGGGGCGATTGTTCTCAAGTACGACGACTGGGGAGTCGTGCGCGAGCGGCCGCTCGCTCTGTACCTGTTGACCCTCCTTCCTCCGGTCAATCTGGTCGTCTTCTGGGCGTTTCGCCTCTATCTGCGGTCGTGGCGATATGCCAACGTCGGGGATCTTCTCCGCTCGACGGCCGCTGTGCTCGCCTCCTCCGGCACGGCCTTTGTCCTTTACTCGTTCACGGTTGCCGAACCTCGAGGCGCCACGTTTTTCGCAATTTACACGCTGCTCTTGTTGGCGCTGATCAATGGATCGCGTGCGTCCTACCGCATTTTCTCCTACTGGTACCGCCGGGCGCAGAGCGCCGGCGAGCAGGTGTTGATCTACGGTGCGGGGCACGGCGGGACAATGGCGCTGCGCGAGATGCTCTCGAACAGCGACATTCAATTGAGGCCGATCGGCTTTATTGACGACGATCGTGAGAAGGCGGGCAAAAACGTGAACGACTATCCTGTTTTCGGCTCCGTTGCGGTTCTGGAAGAGGTGATGTCGCGGCTGAAGATCGACGGAATCGTGGTGTCCTCCGGTAAGATCGGCCGAGAAAACATTCTTCACGCCCACCGGATCTGCGAGCGCACGGGAATCTGGCTGCGGCGATTTCGTATCGGCTTTTCATTTCGGATTCGGGGTCGAGAATCAGAAGCTCCAAGCCTCCGGATCTGAACCGGCGCCCCCCCGCCCCCTATTCCTTGTAGAGCCAGGCGCCCGCCAGGGTCGCCAGCGCACAGCCTGCGACCATTTCGATCGTCCACCACATCGATATGAATCCCCCCACGTAGCTCCAGGCGTACTGGCCGAGGTTGCCCGGCAGTCCGGCAATCAAGCCGACGACGAGCCCTACGGCAAGCGCCGTCCTGGGCCCTGCTCCCAGCCGCGGACGGGCCGCGGCGTAGAGCCAGACCAGGCCCATGGAGAGCACGATGAGCAGCAGGGCGTAGACCGGCAGGAACGGCAGGCGAGGTTCTTGCCGCAAGATGGCTGGCTTTATGCCTTCGTAGCGGTGCATGAGCACCCCGGCCTGGATGCAGAACGAGACCAGGTTGAAGATGAGCCCACCCACGATTCCCCCGAGGACGATGCGAGTCCGGTTCATGGCTAACTCCTCCTTTTCTGTCAGCGTACTCTGCGACTGCCGTCAGGCTAACGAGAGAGACTGCGCGGGTCAACCATTGAATAAGCGATGGGGAGCCTCAGACGTGGCCGGCCTCGAGGAACCGTCGCCAGCGCAGGAGCGTCTTGGCCGCATGGCTCTTGCGCCGGGACGCGGCGTAGCGAAGGGCCAGGACGAACGGACGCGCCGTGTAACGCAACGCCGTGGCGAGGATGGGCTCTTGAGGCCTCACCCGGATGCGATCGGGAGGCGGAAAGAGGTGTCGCAGCAGGACCCGGAAGCTTCGGACGCCGCCCCGGTCGCCTTCCGCATTCAGGATACGGTTGACATCCTCCGCATAGGTTGGCGAGGTCGGCTCCTCCCCGGCGAGAGCGCAGAGGAGAAGGCCGAGAAACATCCGGCATTCCGGGTCGTTCTCGCCCGCGCCTTGCTTGAGTCGCTTCGCGACGCGCGTGAGAAGAGCGGTGGCCGGAGCGGGAGAAGATCCCTCCCAGACTAGGGCCGGGAGCTCTTCGGCCACCGGTTCGTCTCTCTCGAGGCGAGCTAAGTCCTGAAGCGTTCTGAATCCGTGCGTCTCGGAACCCTGGTGGTGAAAGACAAAATGCTGTACGGTGATCTCTCGGGCGGCGGCGGGCGCCGGTGTCCGGACTCCCTCAATCCCGTGGGCAGGGTCCGGCGGGAGGGTCGAGGCGAGGAGAGCTCCGTGGCCCACGCCCGGCAGCCTTCCCGCCTCTCCCGCCAGGGCCACATGGAGATCCACCACGGCGCGTCCGTCCGAAATGGTCGCCGCTTCATATCCGTCGCAAGCGAGCACGGAACAGGTCGCGCCGGCTCGGACGGCTGCTCTCCCCCAGTCCGGCAGTGACTCGGGCGGCACCACCAGGTCGGCGTCCGCGGAGTACCGCTCGCCCGGCTCGTAGTAACCGGCCAGGGTCATGCCCGCCCCTTTGATCGCGACCGGCGTTGATTCTCGAACCTCTGCCCGGGTCGCCACCCGTTCCAATAGCTCCAGGCAAGCCCGCGTCCGCGCTTCCGCGGCCACGCCCAGGGCGACCCACTTCACCGTCGCGACGTCGGCCGGCGCGTATCGTGCCGCGAAGCGCCCCAGCGAAGGGAGAAGGCCGGCGCGGGCCGCCATGGGGAGGATCCCTTGCGTCCGCCGCGAAACCTCGAGCCCTCCCCAGAGCGCGCGCAGTGTCTCCGGGGCCGCGCCAACCGCCAGCGCGGCAAGAAACCGGCCTTCAGAGCTTGCTTCGCGGTCCACCTGCGGAGTTCATATTATCCCGCTTCGGCTTTCGGCCGTGGCGTTGCTTTCGCGAAGGGCGACGGGTCAGTGGAGTTTCAGGGTGGGGTCGCCGAAGAGGATCCAGGTTTTGCGCACGTCCGGGTCGCTGACGGAGGCTTTTGCGGCGAGCATGGCCTCGCCCAGGGTGATGGGGTTGGGATGGTAGAAGAGCTGGCGGTAGAGCTCTTCGTTCATGAGGTTATGGTCGTGGGGTTCGGTCAGGCCGGAGGAGGCCCAGACGGCCACGGCGCCGCCGTCAGGGGCTTTGAGCAGGGCTTCGGCCAGGCTCTCGCTGTAGATGTCTTGGAAGAGGCCGTTCAAGCAGTTCATGG